>NZ_JBGOGX010000012.1:0-10073 GCF_054788455.1 Pseudomonas sp. ZL2
AACCCCTGTTACCGCCGTGAAAGGGCGGTGTCCTAGGCCACTAGACGAAGGGGACACGCTACAACATTCACTCCCTGCCGCGTTTCGCTGTGTGCTTTACGCTGCAAGTGGCGCGCATTCTAGGGATGCTTTGATAAGTCGTCAACCCCTCTGTATAAATTTATTTAAATCAATGACTTCGCGGCGCCTAGCGCTGTTGAACCATGACTTTGCGCGCCGGGGTCTTGACGATTATTTTCTGACACCCCTACCCGCCTGCGGCCCAGCAGCCACGGCAATCTACAAGCAAAAGGCCATCAATTGCCCACGAGCAACCGCCAAACAGCTCTATCCGGCTAAAAGCTTAGCCACTACACTCAAACAGTAAATCATCCTGTATGAGGCGTTAACGGTGACACCACTTCTGATCACCCTGCTTATAGTAGCGGGGATCGCATTATTGATCGTGATCGGCTACCTGAACAATGTGGTCGAGAACAACAAGCTCGAGCGTGCCCGGCTGAAGATCGAGCTGGCCGAGCGCTTGCGCCGTTGTGGCGAAATCACCGAAACCTTCCCCGGCCAGTTGATGACTCCAGCGCTCAAGCTGCTGCTGACCCGCCTGGAGCTCAACCTCAACCAGCGTCGGCTGACCCTGGACAAGCACAGCCGGGATATCAAGGCGCGGATTGCCGAACTCGAAGGCTTGATCACCAAAGGCGAAGCACTGCCGGTGAACAACCCGCCAATGCCGATCCAGACCGAAGCCCGGGCCAAGGATGTGCGCTTCCTGCTCGAGGGCATGCACAACCAGATCACCCGCGCCGCCCAGGAAGGCTTCCTGCCGACCAACGAAGCCAAGTACTGGGTCAAGGAAGTCCGTCACATTCTGGTGTTGTTGCACATCGAGTTCTTCAACAACCTCGGCCAGCAGGCGCTGCAACAGAACCAGCCGGGGCATGCGCGCCTGGCGTTCGAGCGTGGCGTGCAGTACCTGCGCAAACAGCCTGACCCGGCGGTTTACCGCGAGCAGCTGGAATACATGGAGAAGCTTCTGGCCCGGGCCAATGCCCAGGTGCTGAGCCAGCTGGAACCGGCCGAGGACGAAACCAACGCCCTGACCGAAGGCTTGAAGACCGACACCACCGAAGACTGGAAGAAGAAGGTCATTTACGACTGACAAGCTTCGCGGGGCAAGTCGAGGCGTCGCACCGCCGCTCCTACAGGATTCGCACTTGTAGGAGCGGGCTTGCCCCCCGATCAAAGTTCACTCGTCAGCAATCAGTCAAACGCAGAAAAATCCCCGCCAAACGCTCCAGCCCCACCTGATCCGCCTCACTGAAACGCGCAAGCTTCGGGCTGTCCAGGTCCAGCACGCCAAGCAACCGCCCGTCCTTGACCAGCGGAATCACCAGCTCGCTGTTCGACGCACTGTCGCAGGCAATGTGCCCGGGAAACGCGTGCACATCTTCCACCCGCTGGGTTTCCTGGCTGGCCGCTGCCGCCCCGCATACTCCACGGCCGAAAGGGATGCGCACGCAGGCCACCTGCCCCTGGAACGGCCCGAGGACCAACTGCTCGTTACGATTGAGGTAGAAGCCGGCCCAGTTCAGGTCTTCGACCTGGCTGTAGAGAAACGCCGAAAACTGCGCGGCGTTGGCAATGAAGTCGCGCTCATCGGCAAGCAGGGCTTCCAGCTGTGCCGCCAGCAGGCCATAACCTTCAAGGCCGGCGCCGGTAGCGTTGAGATCGATCATGGTTTTTGCTCCAACAGTTTCAGCCCGACCCAATAGCGGGCGAACTGGTAGGCACAACGGCCGTTACGGTTGCCGCGGCCGGTGGCCCAGCGCACAGCGAGTATGTCCAGCTCTGCATCGCGGCTCCAGGCCAGGCCCGCGCTTTCGGCCAACTGGGTGATCCAGTGCTCGACCACGTTGAGGAAATGCTCCTGGGTGAAGGGGTAGAACGACAGCCACAGGCCGAAGCGGTCAGACAGGGCAATCTTGTCCTCCACCGCCTCGTTGGGGTGCAGTTCGCCGTCGACCATCTTCCAGTTTTCGTTGTCGCTCTGCTTTTCCGGCACCAGGTGCCGGCGGTTCGAGGTGGCGTACAGCAGCACGTTGTCCGGCGCCTGCTCCAGCGAGCCGTCGAGCACGCTCTTGAGCACCCGGTAGTCACCCTCCCCGGCTTCGAACGAGAGATCATCGCAAAACAGCACAAAGCGTTGCGGCAGCTTCTGCAGTTGCTCGACCACCCGCGGCAGGTCGGCCAGGTGATCACGCTCGATTTCGATCAGACGCAGGCCGGCCTTGGCATGCTCGGCCAATAACGCCCGCACCAGCGACGACTTGCCGGTACCACGCGAGCCCCACAGCAGCGCATGGTTGGCCGGCATGCCATCGAGAAACTGGCGGGTGTTGCGCCCCAGTTGTTCGCGCTGCTGATCGACACCGATCAGGTCGGACAGACGCATGTCGAGGCTGACCTCCAGCGGCAACAGATAACCGCTACGGCCATCGCGCTGCCAGCGCGCGGCCAGGCACTGAGACCAGTCGATGCTCTGGCGCGGTGCCGGCAACAAGGGTTCAAGGCGGGCGAGCACGGTTTCGGCGCGCTCCAGAAAAGCGTTCAAACGAGAGTCCACAAGACTTCCTCTAGACAGGTGCAAGGACAAAAGCACAGCTGAATGTGTGACAGGGCGTGCCAGCAGCCGGGACTGATCGGCTATGCTTGCGCAGCGCACGGAACGTGAAACTGGCTCGGGACTCATGGATATCAAGTTCACCAATCGCCTGTCCTACAAGCAAGCCCGGCTGACGGTCCTGGTCGGCTTCATCCTGGGTACATTGCTCAGTCTCATCCAGATCGGTATCGATTATGCCAGTGAAGACGCCTCCATCAACCGCGAGATGCAGGCGTTGCTGCAAATCAGCCATAACCCGGCATCGCGCATCGCCTACAACATCGATGCCGAGCTCGCCCAGGAACTGACCCGTGGCCTGCTGCAATCACCGGCCATCACCCGCGCCCGGCTGATCGACAATAACCAAACAGTACTCGCCGACGTGCAGCGCCCGCGCCAGGAAAGCGGTTATCGCCTGATGAGCGATTTTTTGTTCGGCGACAATCGTGAATTCCAGGACCGGCTGTTTCTCAGCCACATGCCCGATGATTACCTCGGCACGCTGTTCCTGGAAGTCGACACCTTCACCTTCGGCAGCCGCTTTCTCAAGCGTGCCGAGGTCACCCTGCTCAACGGTTTCATGCGCAGCCTGATCCTTACCGGCATTCTCCTGGGTCTGTTCTACATCATGCTGACCCAGCCGCTGGTGCGGGTGATCAGCGCCCTGAGCAACAGCGACTCGCGCAATCCGGCGCAGTCCAAGCTGTCGTTCCCGCCCGGTCACGAACACGACGAGATCGGCGTGCTGGTCAAGGTTGCCAACCAGCAGTTCGTCAGCATGGCCACCGAGATCCAGCAACGGCGCAATGCCGAGAACCGCCTGACCGATTACCTCAACGAACTGGAAAACATCGTCTCGGCGCGCACCAACGAGCTCAAGGCCAGCAACACCCGCCTGAGCCAGTCCAATGAAGAGCTCGAAGAAGCCCGGCGCCGCGCCCTGGACATGGCTCAGGCCCGCGCCGCCTTTCTGGCCAACATGAGCCATGAAATCCGCACACCGCTCAATGGCCTGCTGGGCATGATCGCGCTTTCCCTGGACAGCCCGCTCAATGCCGAACAACGCCAGCAGCTGTCGATTGCCCACGACTCGGGCAAGGTGTTGGTGGAGCTGCTCAACGATGTTCTCGACCTGTCCAAGTTCGATGCCGGGCAGCTGGAGCTAGAACGCATCCCCTTCGACCTTGGCGCCCTGGTCGAAGATACCGCCAACCTGCTGTCGCAGAACGCCGCACCCAGCGTCGAGCTGACCTGCCTGATCGACCCGCAGTTCCCTTCGATGGTGCTCGGCGACCCGACCCGGGTGCGGCAGATCGTCAGCAACCTGCTGTCCAATGCCTTGAAATTCACTCGCTTCGGCCGTGTCGATGTGCGCCTGAGCAGTTACCCCGGCGGCGTTCGTCTGGAGGTCTGTGATACCGGCATCGGCATCCCCAGCGAAGCCCAGGTAAGGATCTTCCAGCCCTTCACCCAGGCAGGTGCCGGCATCACTCGCCAGTACGGCGGTACCGGCCTGGGCCTGGCGCTGACCAATAACCTCTGCGAGGCCATGCAGGGGCGCCTGAGCATCAGCTCCGAAGCCGGCTTCGGCAGCCAGTTCAGCGCCGAACTGCCCTTGCCCAGCCATACGGCGGCGGTACCTGCGCAAGCCTTGCGCGGCAGTGTTGCGG
The DNA here is from genome assembly GCF_054788455.1 of Pseudomonas sp. ZL2. Lineage (NCBI taxonomy): Bacteria > Pseudomonadati > Pseudomonadota > Gammaproteobacteria > Pseudomonadales > Pseudomonadaceae > Pseudomonas > Pseudomonas sp. ZL2. The sequence goes on from NZ_JBGOGX010000012.1 coordinate 4,333, forward strand.
CAATCAGCAATGCCAGCAGCGGCCTCGCCGAATTGCTACAGACGCTGCTGCCCGGCTGGGGCCTGGACTACCAACGTTACGACAGCCCCGAGCAACTCAAGAAGGCAACGCCAGACCTGCTGATCACCGATGACCTGGACTGCCTGTTCAACCTGCGTCCACTGATCAGCGCACCGATTCTGCTGGTTACCGCCTATGGCAACTTCCTGCCCGGTGAACAGGCAGCACACCTGGCCCCTCTACAGCAGCAGGCACGGCCGCTGGCGCGCAACGCCCTGTACCAGACCCTGCGGCGCACATTGCACGGGGCCGACAGTATCAACCAGTCACCACTCAGCGGCGCCCAGTACAGCGAGCGCCGCGCGCGCATTTTGCTGGTCGAGGACAACCCGGTAAATCAACTGGTGGCCAAGGGCATGCTGGCCAAGCTCGGCTGCGAGGTCAGCGTCGCCGCCCATGGTGCCGACGCGCTTGAACAGCTGGAGCAGTCACCCTTCGACCTGGTACTGATGGACTGCAACATGCCAGTGATGGACGGTTATGAAGCCAGCCGGCGGATCCGCCAGAGCGGACGCTGGCCAGACCTGCCGATCGTCGCCCTGACCGCCAACGCCATGCCCGAAGAGCGCGAACGCTGCCGGGCGGCGGGAATGAGCGACTACCTGGCCAAGCCGTTTCGCCGCGAAGAGCTGCTGGCACTGATCGATCACTGGGTGCCGTTGACGACTACCTGAGCAGTTTTTCGATTGAGCCGGTCAAGGCGTCCGGCTTGGTGCTCGGCGCATAGCGGGTGACTTTGCCGGTGGCCGGGTCGAGCAGAAACTTGGTGAAGTTCCACTTGACCCCTTGCGAGCCGAAAAAGCCGGGGGCGCGCTTTTTCAACTCGACAAACAGTGGATGGGCGCCGGCGCCATTGACCTCGATCTTGCGAAACAACGGGAAACTGACGCCGAAGTTCAGCTCGCAGAACTGCGCAATTTCGTGCGCATCGCCTGGCTCCTGCTTGCCGAACTGGTTGCAGGGGAAGCCCAGCACCACCAGCCCCTGCTCGCGATAACGCTGCCAGAGCTGTTCAAGGCCTTTGTACTGCGGGGTAAAACCGCACTGGCTGGCAGTGTTGACCACCAGCAGCGCCTTGGCAGGGTAATCGGCCAGGGCTTTTTGCTCACCGGTAAGGGTAATGCAGGGAATCTTCAGCAGTGCGTCGGCCATGACCTTTCTCCTTTATCAGCGGGGAACCAGGTCCAGGCAGACCGAGTTGATGCAATAGCGCAGCCCGGTCGGCGGCGGACCGTCAGGGAACACATGCCCCAGGTGGGCATCACATTTGGCGCAGGTGACCTCGGTGCGGATCATGCCGTGGGAAGTGTCGCGAATCTCGATCATCGCGCTGTCGGCAATCGGCTCATAGAAGCTGGGCCAGCCACAACCGGAATCAAATTTGGCTTGCGAATCGAACAGCGCTTCGCCGCAGCAGATACAATGGTAGACGCCATCGGTCTTGGTGCCATTGTATTTGCCACTGAACGGCCGCTCGGTGCCCTTCAGGCGGCACACGTTGTACTGCTCGGGGTCGAGCATGGCGCGCCATTCTTCCAGGGTTTTCTCGAGTTTTTCCATCATCAGGCCTCATCTGTCCAAAAACCCCGCGCCATGGCTTTTCCACAGAGCGGGTGGCACGTATATTATTGCGCCTCATCAGACATCAGTCTGGCACCCGCGTCATACGCATTTCAAACGTTTTCACAGCGCAATGCGCGGCGATCTTTTCTAATCGGGATCACATCATGCAGGTCAGCAAATCGAACAAGCTCGCCAATGTCTGCTATGACATTCGCGGCCCGGTGCTCAAGCACGCCAAACGCCTGGAAGAGGAAGGTCATCGCATCCTCAAGCTGAACATTGGCAACCCGGCACCCTTTGGTTTCGAGGCGCCGGACGAGATCCTCCAGGATGTGATACGCAACCTGCCGACCGCCCAGGGCTACAGCGACTCCAAAGGCCTGTTCAGCGCGCGCAAGGCGGTGATGCAGTACTACCAGCAAAAGCAGGTCGAAGGTGTCGGCATCGAAGACATCTACCTGGGCAACGGCGTCTCCGAACTGATCGTGATGTCGATGCAGGCGCTGCTCAACAACGGCGACGAAGTGCTGATCCCGGCCCCGGACTACCCGCTGTGGACCGCCGCAGTCAGCCTGGCCGGCGGTAACCCGGTGCATTACCTGTGCGATGAGCAGGCCGACTGGTTCCCGGACCTTGACGACATCAAGGCCAAGATCACCTCCAACACCAAGGCCCTGGTGATCATCAACCCGAACAACCCGACCGGTGCCGTGTACTCGCGCGAGCTGCTGCTGGGCATGCTTGAGCTGGCCCGCCAACATAACCTGGTGGTGTTTTCCGACGAGATCTACGACAAGATCCTCTATGACGAAGCCGTGCACATCAGCACCGCTTCGCTGGCCCCGGACCTGCTCTGCCTGACCTTCAACGGCCTGTCCAAATCCTACCGGGTAGCGGGCTTCCGCTCCGGCTGGCTGGCCATCTCGGGGCCCAAGCACCACGCCCAGAGCTACATCGAAGGCATCGACATGCTGGCCAACATGCGCCTGTGCGCCAACGTACCGAGCCAGCACGCCATCCAGACCGCCCTCGGCGGCTACCAGAGCATCAACGACCTGGTGCTGCCGCAGGGCCGCCTGCTGGAACAGCGCAACCGCACCTGGGAACTGCTCAACAGCATTCCCGGGGTCAGCTGCGTCAAGCCGATGGGTGCGCTGTATGCGTTCCCGCGCATCGACCCGAAAGTCTGTCCAATCCACAACGACGAGAAGTTCGTCCTCGACCTGCTGCTCTCGGAAAAGCTTCTGATCGTCCAGGGTACCGCCTTCAACTGGCCATGGCCGGACCACTTCCGCGTGGTGACCCTGCCACGGGTCGACGACCTGGAGCAGGCCATCGGCCGCATCGGAAACTTCCTGAAGACATATCAGCAGTAACCTACATTTGATATCGAATCGTCTGCGCCACTCCCGGCGCAGACCTTACAGAGCAAGCGTTCAGCCCTGACATCACCCGCCGCTCTGGCGTGCGGGTTGCTGGAATTCGTCTGTAATACAGGCAAGTACACAGTTTGAAATAGTCGCCCTGTTGAATCACCGCAGCGCGCACCTTATATACCCCGCATACGTGACACTTTTATCCGTCAGGAGAACGTAACAACCATGATGCGCATCTTACTGTTTGTGGCCACCAACCTCGCGGTTGTGCTGATTGCCAGCATTACCTTGAGCCTGTTTGGCTTCAACGGGTTCATGGCGGCCAACGGGGTTGACCTCAAACTCGACCAGCTGCTGATTTTCTGTGCGGTGTTCGGCTTTGCCGGCTCGCTGATCTCGCTGTTCATCTCCAAGTGGATGGCGAAGATGAGCACTGGCACGCAAATCATCAGCCAGCCGCGCACCCGCCACGAACAATGGCTGCTGCAGACCGTCGAGGAACTGTCCCGCGAAGCCGGCATCAAGATGCCGGAAGTGGGTATCTTCCCGGCCTACGAGGCCAATGCCTTCGCCACCGGCTGGAACCGCAACGATGCACTGGTAGCGGTCAGCCAGGGGCTGCTGGAGCGTTTTTCGCCCGATGAAGTACGCGCTGTACTGGCCCACGAGATTGGCCACGTAGCCAACGGCGACATGGTCACCCTCGCCCTGGTGCAAGGGGTGGTCAACACCTTCGTGATGTTCTTTGCCCGCATCATCGGCAACTTCGTCGACAAGGTGATCTTCAAGAACGAAGAAGGCCAGGGTATCGCCTACTATATCGCGACCATCGTCGCCGAACTGGTACTGGGCATCCTGGCCAGCATCATCGTCATGTGGTTCTCGCGCAAACGCGAGTTCCGCGCCGACGAAGCCGGTGCCCGCCTGGCCGGCACCAACGCAATGATCGGCGCCCTGCAGCGCCTGCGCTCGGAGCAAGGTGTACCGGTGCACATGCCCGACACCCTGAACGCCTTCGGCATCAACGGCGGCCTCAAGCAGGGCCTGGCCGGCCTGCTGATGAGCCACCCGCCGCTGGAAGACCGTATCGAAGCCCTGCGTCGTCGAGGCTGATCGGACACCCGCTACAAAAAAGGGCGACTTCGGTCGCCCTTTTGCATTTCAGCGCTGCAGCCGGTACACCCGCTCGAACAGCAGCGGCACCCCGGCCTGAACGAACTTGGGACTCTCGGCGAGAATGTCCCGCGCCTCCAGCGCCTGCGGCTGCCAGCCAGCGAACAGCTGCCGCACCTCTGCATCGACCACCGCAAAGGGCGGCCCCTCCAGCAGGGCCTGGTCGTAATCCATGGTGATCAGCAGGCCTTGGCAATCTTGCGACAGGTATCCAGTCAGCAGCGCTGCATAGCGCTCGCGCGACGCCGGCGGCAAGGCAATCACCGCCGCCCGGTCATACAGTGCACTGCAGTCGGCGATATCTTCGACCTGCAAGGCGAAGAAGTCACCACACCACACCTCCAAAGGGCCGCTTCGATAGGTCTTGAACGCGCCCCGCTGGCCGACCTCGGGCTGCAACTGCTGCTCGCTGAAAAAGTCCTCCACCGCACGCTGGGAAAGCTCGACACCGAGCACCTGATGGCCCTGCCCGGCCAGCCAGGCCAGGTCCAGGCTCTTGCCACACAAGGGCACCAGCACCTTGCTACCGGGCGCCAGGCCCAGCGTCGGCCAGAACTGCTGCAGGTAGCTGTTGACCCGCCCCTGATGAAAGCCGATCTGATTGTCCGCCCAGCGTTTGTGCCAGAACTCTGCCTGCATGGCATACCTCGAATTATTCGATGGGTTTATGCGAAAACTTATATTGGAATCAGATCAATGATCTGCCGGAAGATGGACTCATCTTAACCGCCAGGAACCCTTTCCATGCTGCCTAGCCTGTTTATTTCTCACGGCTCGCCCATGCTCGCCCTTGAACCTGGCGCCAGCGGTCCGGCCTTGGCACGCCTGGCCGCAGAGCTGGCGCGACCCAAGGCCATCGTGGTGGTCTCGGCGCACTGGGAGAGCCGTGAGCTGTGGGTGTCCGGCCACCCCCACCCCGAAACCTGGCATGACTTCGGCGGTTTTCCTGCCGCCCTGTATGCCGTGCAGTATCCCGCCCCCGGCGAACCGGCGCTGGCCGAGCGACTGACGAGCCTGTTGTGCGATGCCGGACTACCCGCGCGCCTTGACCCCAAACGCCCCTTTGACCATGGCGTGTGGGTTCCGCTGTCACTGATGTATCCAGCGGCCGACATCCCCGTGGTACAGGTCTCACTCCCCAGCCAGATGGGTCCGCAGTTGCAGGAACGGGTGGGCAAGGCCCTGGCGCAACTGCGCGAGGAAGACATCCTGTTGATCGGCTCCGGCAGCATTACCCACAACCTGCGCGAACTGGACTGGCAAGCCGGCCCGGAAAGCGTCGAGCCCTGGGCCCTGGCGTTTCGTGACTGGATGATCGACAAGCTGGCAGCCGATGACACCCCTGCCCTGCACGACTACCGCCAGCAAGCGCCGTTTGCAGTGCGCAACCATCCAAGTGATGAGCACTTGTTGCCGCTGTACTTCGCCCGGGGTGCGGGTGGGCGCTTCGGGATTGCCCACCAGGGGTTTACGCTGGGGGCGCTGGGGATGGATATCTACCGGTTCGACTGATCCTGCGCGCTCGATCGCTGGCAAGACCAGCTCCCACAGGATTGGCGCAAGACCTGT
>NZ_JBGOGX010000013.1:0-59453 GCF_054788455.1 Pseudomonas sp. ZL2
GCAGCGGTCGCAATCCAGGCGACACCTGATGTGCTGGCTGTACCGGCCTCATCGCCGGCAAGCCAGCTCCCACAGTGGATTTGTGTACGCCGAACCTGTGGGAGCTGGCTTTGCCAGCGATCGAGCGCGCAGCGGTCGTAATCCAGACACCACCTGATGTGCTGGCTGTACCGGCCTCATCGCTGGCAAGGCCAGCTCCCACAGAGGTCGTAATCCAGGCCACACCTGATGTGCTGGCTGTACCGGCCTCATCGCCGGCAAGGCCAGCTCCCACAGCGGTCGCAATCCAGGCGACACAGGCACAAGCGTTCTAGCGCTGCGCCAGCCAGTAGTCATGCAACGCCCGCGCCGCCGGGGCAATCGCCACTACCCGCTGACGGTGCAAGGTCACGTCCAGATCCGCCGGCAGCTCGAATTCATCCTGCTCGGCCCACCCGGTAATCACCTGCAACGCCTGCGCCTGTGGCGCCGGTAGCGCAGGCCAGTTGGCGATGGCCATGCCGCGCAGGTAACCAAAGCACCATTCCTCCGCCAGCGGCAGTGGCTGGCCCAGGTGTTCAGTCTGCTCCAGACGAGGCGCAAACGCCTGTGGCGCCTCAACCAGCTGGGTCGCCAGGCTGTTCAAATGACGGGCACACAGTTCGACAAAGCGCTGGCACTCCTGCGCGCTTTGCCATTCCGGGTTCTGGCCACCCCAGATGGCCGGGAACCACTCGCTGATGTCCACCTGCACCGGGCTCGAAACCAGCGCGGTGAAATAACCGTCGAGCTCCGAGGCGTTGAGCACCGAATGGTCATCGCCGTACCTCTGCAAGGTAGCTTCGAGGAACTCGAAGTCGGCGGCGGCAAGTGGCAGGTCGTGCATGGGAATCTCCTTGGCAGGTCAGGCGCGCAGGCAAAAGGCGGGGAGGATGGCGCTTTGTGCCACTTTTATCCAGCCCCAGCTCATCGCTGGCCTCGCCCAGGGCCGCTCGCATCAGTTGGCTGCCCACCGCCAGGACCAGGCGGTGGCCGACGGTTTTAGCCTGGGCATCGTACGGTCTGCAGGTCCAACTGCCACGCCGCCGTCCACAACGCCGTTTATTCACCCATGGGCGTCAGCTGGCTCAACTGCTCGGCGCTGGGAAAACCGAGGGTGCGAAAGCGTGGTGGATAGAGCTCGCCGTCTTTAGTCAGCAGCTCGCCCAGCAGCGACTCGACCTCATACCAGGCAACCACCCGGGTGTGTGCCGAACCGTTTGCCTGAGGCTGGACCAGGATCACCCGGTCGGTTTTCGGCAACGAGGTGAACACGCCCTCGGTCCAGGCCGCTATCGAAAAGCTGCCGCCGGGGTGGTCGGCATCGCTGTAGAGCCTGTGGGTGGCGACGAAGATGTCCTCCGGATGGGCTTCGTGGATCTTGTCGAGAAACTCTTTCTGCGAGCTATAGATGCCGTGGCGCAACAGGCGCTGCAAGTCGCCGAGGCGCGCTTGCAGGTGCGCATCCTGCACCTGGAACGGGACGATCCGGCGGTCGTGATAGGTGTAGATCTGGCTGGACTGCGCACGGCCGTTCTCCAGCGCGTGGAAGCTCAGCTCGACCATCTGGCGCAAGCCTTCGTCATCTTTGTCACCAGTGACCATCAACACATCACGACTGGGCATCATGAACACCGGCTGGCCCAAAACCGGCGCGCGCTGCAGCACGTCGGGCAGCAGCACCCGGCTGGTGTCGTAGCCGTCCTTCCAGGCGCCCTGGTACAAACCGGGCAGGATCGGTTCGAAGGCATCGGGGCTGGCGTCGCGCAGGTTGTCGAGAGCGATTGCCAATGCTTGCTCAAGGGTAATGCCCCAATCCTTTGGCGGGCCCATGGTCTGGGTCGAGGTGGTGTCGGGGTGATCGACTGCCAGCAAGGTCGCGCAATCCTCCGAGAGCGGTTGCCAGGCCAGCGGGCAGGGCGAGTCCCAGCCTTCGCTGCGCACATGGTGCAGGCGGATCTCTTCGAGCATGGCCAGGTTGCGGATCACCGGCCGCAGCAGCGGGCGAACCTGCTCCAGGGTCTGTGCTGCACTGGTGTTGCGGGTGTCGATCAGGGCGCGCAGGTAACTGTTGAGCACGTCGGCTTTGCGCGATTTGTCGGCGTTCAGGTAGTCGCGGTAGGCGTTGTGCAGGTTGAAGTAGCCGCTGTCGCCGTAGCGCAGGCGAAATTCATCTGCCAGGTACTCGAGAGGCTCGCCATAACCGCCTGTGCGAGCGGCCTTGATGAAGGTCCGGGCAAACTCATCCTCGGTAGGTGTGCGCTTGAAGAGCCTGTCGAAAAGTGCCCTGAACATGTGCGAAATCCTCCGTGAGCGTGAACTGTGCATGATGCTTGTTGCGTCGGGAGGGGTAAAGCTGAACATGCCGAACTCTGGTGGCTTAAACCGTACGCCATTGCAGGGTTGAATACTGGCGCAAGCAAAATGCACTTACTGGCATTTGGCTATTACTTGTGGCACGCTTGTGTTCGGTGATTACGGTCGTGCTGTTGCATTGGAATACTCCGCGTTTGAACAATGGCTCCAGATTTGCCCGTGGGTCGTGATTTGATTGTTGTTGGATGTTGGAGCCTGTGTGCGTTTAATTCCCAAGCGTTTTTTGATTCTGGCTTTTCTCGGAACGGCCATCCTTACGTTTGTCCTGACTCGCGGTTGTGCCCAAGGTTGGTGGTTGCCGTGTTTTTCAAGTTATCTGTGTGGCGCAAATCAGTTTTTTATCGAAGAGGCTTTGAATACGAAAGTCGCCGCCACAATACTTATTGTCTGCATGTTGCCAGGGTTGGGCATTACTGCGTTGCTGTATGGCATTAACAAGCGGGACCCGAAACATTTTGCGCAGTGTCGAGCTGTATTGCGGGCTAATAAGGACTTTTCATTCGGCATGCTCTTTCCGCTGAGCAAAGCAAAAGTGTTGGGTAAGGCCACCTATGCGTTGCTTTCTCTCTTCTGGCTCTTTGAGTGGTTGTCGGCCAAGGCCGGGACGGCCGTGACAGGTGTTGTACTTGGCGTCGCATTGGACTTGCATTTCTTTGGAAGCAAGGACTACGCCTTGGTGCTCGGGTGTTTTGGTATTGCTTATGTGGTCGCTCTTCTGCCTCAGTATGTCTATTGGCGTGCTACTCGTTGAACCGTACGGTCTTCTGACGCGAAGTCACCCCGGTAGATCGCGCTTGGGCTGATTGTGCAGCCTCGCACTTGGCTCAATGCACCGCTGCCCACTGGGCCCCCGTTCCTCTGTGGGCATTTTTGGTGCTAAATAGGCCGCTCAGGTAATTCGTCCAGACCCTGCCGCGTCATGCCGTGCAATGAGAACAACTATGACAACCCATCTTGAAATTCGTGAAGTCCCTGTGCTCCAGACCCCTTGTGATGGAAGCCTTCATCCAGTCACCCATCAACAGTCGGCGGTAGCAGCATGATCGAAGTCACAGAGGTTTCCATTGCCCAGCTGCGCGCTGCGCTCGAGTCCGGCCAGACCACCGCGGTTGAACTGGTCCAGGCCTATCTGGCGCGCATCGACGCCTACGACGGCCCGAATACCGCCACCAAGCTCAACGCCGTGGTGGTGCGCAACCTCGAAGCCCTGAAAGAAGCACAAGCTAGCGACGAACGCCGCGCCAAGGGCCAGACCCTCGGCCCGCTCGACGGCATTCCTTACACCGCCAAGGACAGCTACCTGGTCAAGGGCCTGACTGCCGCCTCCGGCAGCCCGGCCTTCGCTGACCTTGTGGCCTACCGCGACGCCTTCACCGTTGAGCGCCTGCGCGCTGCCGGCGCCATCTGCCTGGGCAAGACCAATATGCCGCCGATGGCCAACGGCGGCATGCAGCGCGGTGTCTATGGCCGCGCCGAAAGCCCGTACAACGCCGATTACCTGACCGCACCGTTCGCCTCCGGCTCGTCCAACGGTGCCGGTACCGCCACCGCCGCCAGCTTCGCGGCCTTCGGCCTGGCGGAAGAAACCTGGTCGAGTGGTCGTGGCCCGGCGTCGAACAACGGCCTGTGCGCCTACACGCCGTCGCGCGGGGTCATCTCGGTGCGCGGCAACTGGCCGCTGACGCCGACCATGGACGTGGTGGTGCCCTTTGCGCGGACCATGGCCGACCTGCTGGAAGTGCTCGACATCGTCGTCGCCGAAGACCCGGACAAACGCGGCGACCTGTGGCGCCTGCAGCCCTGGGTGCCAATCCCCAGCGTCGACTCGGTGCGCCCGGCGTCCTATCACGAGCTGGCGGCCGATGCCGAAGCGCTCAAGGGCAAGCGTTTCGGCGTGCCGCGCATGTACATCAACGCCGACCCTGAAGCCGGCACCAGCGAAGCCCCCGGCATCGGTGGCCCGACCGGGCAGCGGATCAACACCCGGCCATCGGTGATCGCCCTGTGGGAGCAGGCGCGCAAGGCGCTGGAAGCGGCCGGCGCCGAAGTGATCGAAGTCGACTTCCCGCTGGTGTCCAACTGCGAGGGCGACCGCCCGGGCGCGCCGACCGTGTTCAACCGCGGCCTGGTGTCCAAGGAATTCCTCCACCATGAACTATGGGACCTGACCGCCTGGGCCTTCGATGATTTCCTCCAGGCCAACGGCGACCCCAAACTCAACCGCCTGGTCGACGTCGACGGGCCGAAGATTTTCCCGCATGATCCGGGCACGCTGCCCAACCGCGAAGGCGACCTGGCCGCTGGTATGGACGAGTACGTGCGCATGGCCGAGCGCGGCATCACCCCGTGGGACCAGATCAGCACCGTGCCGGATGGCCTGCGCGGCCTGGAACAGACCCGCCGCATTGACCTTGAAGACTGGATGGATGCGCTCAAGCTCGACGTGGTGATCTTCCCGACCGTCGCCGACGTTGGCCCGGCCAACGCCGATGTCGACCCGGCGTCCGCCGACATTGCCTGGAGCAACGGCGTGTGGGTGGCCAACGGCAACCTGGCGATCCGTCACCTGGGCGTGCCGACGGTGACCGTGCCGATGGGCGTGATGGCCGATATCGGCATGCCGGTGGGCTTGACCTTTGCCGGTCGCGCCTACGACGATTCGTCGTTGCTGCGCCTGGCGGCTGCATTCGAGTCGACCGGGTCCAAGCGCCTGGTGCCACCGCGTACGCCAGCGCTGGCCAGCGGCAAGTAACAAAAAGGGGCGGGCGACCGCCCTTTTTATTTCCCCAGACACGAGATACCCATGGCTAACCAAGACATCAGCTTCATCCCCGACCCGGACGCCGACTCGATCTCCTCCGACGTTGCCGGTTTCGGTGGCATCCTGGTCTCGACCCAGATCCCCACCCGTGCCGACGGCAGCCTGGAACTGGGCGACATCACTGCCCAGAGCGAGTGCACCCTGCAGGCGCTGAAGGTCGCCCTGGAGCGCGCCGGCAGCTCCATGGACCGGGTATTGCACCTGACCATCTACCTCACCGACATGGCCGAGCGGGCCGCCTTCAACGAGGTGTACCAGCGCTTCTTCGCCAAGCCCTGGCCGGTACGCGCCGCGGTTGGCGTGGCTTCGCTGGCGGTTGAAGGGATGCGTGTGGAAGTGACGGCGATGGCGGCCAAGGCCTGAGTTGTTGCGGCGGCTGGGCTGGCCTCATCGCGGGTCAAGCCCGCTCCTACAGGTCTTGCGCCCGCCGAACCTGTGGGAGCTGGCTTGCCAGCGATTGGCCTACACAGGCCACCGGGCAGGCTACGGGTGCCGATCGGGCGTTTCGCCGCTACAATGCGCGCCTCGACCGTGACAGCCTGACTAAAAAAACATGTCCCTGCCCAAGCATCACCTGGAATTGCTCAGCCCCGCCCGCGATGTCGCCATCGCCCGCGAGGCCATCCTGCATGGCGCCGACGCCGTGTACCTCGGCGGCCCGAGCTTTGGCGCCCGCCATAACGCCTGCAACGAAGTCAGCGATATCGCCCAACTGGTGGAATTCGCCCGTCGCTACCACGCCCGGGTGTTCACCACCATCAACACCATCCTCCACGACAACGAGCTGGAGCCGGCGCGCAAGCTGATCCACGAACTGTACGATGCCGGCGTCGACGCGCTGATCGTCCAGGACCTGGGGGTGATGGAACTGGACATCCCGCCGATCGAGCTGCACGCCAGCACCCAGACCGACATCCGTACCCTGGCCCGGGCCAAGTTCCTCGACCAGGCCGGCTTTTCCCAGCTGGTTCTGGCCCGTGAGCTGAACCTGCAGGAAATCCGTGCCATCGCCGACGAAACCGAAGCGGCGATCGAGTTCTTCATCCACGGCGCCCTGTGCGTGGCCTTCTCCGGCCAGTGCAACATCTCCCACGCCCAGACCGGCCGCAGCGCCAACCGTGGCGACTGCTCCCAGGCCTGCCGTCTGCCGTACACCCTCAAGGACGAAAAGGGCGGGGTGATCGCCTACGAAAAGCACCTGCTGTCGATGAAGGACAACAACCAGAGCGCCAACATTCGCGCCCTGGTCGAAGCCGGCGTGCGCTCGTTCAAGATCGAAGGGCGCTACAAGGACATGGGCTATGTGAAGAACATCACCGCCTACTACCGCCAGCGCCTGGACGCCGTGCTCGAAGACCGCCCGGACCTGGCCCGCGCCTCCAGCGGGCGCACCGCGCACTTCTTCCTGCCCGACCCGGACAAGACCTTCCACCGCGGCAGCACCGACTACTTTGTCAGCGAGCGCAAGATCGACATCGGCGCCTTCGACTCGCCGACCTTCACCGGCCTGCCGGTGGGCGTGGTCGAGAAAGTCGGCAAGCGCGACCTGCAGGTGGTCACCCATGAGCCGCTGTCCAACGGCGACGGCCTCAATGTGCTGGTCAAGCGCGAAGTGGTGGGGTTCCGTGCCAACATCGCCGAGGCCAAAGGCGAGTTCGATGAAGACGGCGAGAAGCGCTACCGCTACCGCGTCGAACCCAACGAGATGCCCAAGGGCATGCACCAGCTGCGGCCCAACCATCCGCTGAGCCGCAACCTCGACCACAACTGGCAGCAGGCCCTGCAGAAGACTTCGGCTGAGCGCCGTATCGGCCTGGCCTGGGTCGCCAAGCTGGACGAACAGCGTCTGGTCCTGACCGCCACCAGCGAGGAGGGCATCAGTGCCAGCGTCGCCCTGGACGGCCCGTTCGGCCTGGCCAACAAGCCGGAGCAGGCGCTGGAGCAACTGCGCGACCTGCTCGGCCAGCTGGGGACCACCGAGTATCACGCCACCGCCGTTCAGCTCGATGCACCGCAGGCGTACTTCATCCCCAATTCGCAGCTCAAGGCGCTGCGCCGCGAGGTCATCGAAGCACTGACTGCAGCGCGTATCCAGGCCCACCCGCGCGGTGGCCGCAAGGCCGAGACCAACCCGCCGCCGGTGTATCCGGAGTCGCACCTGTCGTTCCTGGCCAACGTCTACAACCAGAAGGCCCGCGACTTCTATCACCGTCACGGGGTCAAGCTGATCGACGCCGCCTACGAGGCCCACGAAGAGGCGGGCGAAGTGCCGGTGATGATCACCAAGCACTGCCTGCGTTTCTCCTTCAACCTGTGCCCCAAGCAGGCCAAGGGCGTCACCGGCGTGCGCACCAAGGTGGCGCCGATGCAGCTGATTCACGGCGATGAAGTGCTGACCCTGAAGTTCGACTGCAAGCCGTGCGAGATGCACGTGATCGGCAAGATGAAAGGCCACATTCTTGGCCTGCCGCAACCGGGCAGCGTGCAGCAGGTGGTCGGGCATATCAGCCCTGAAGACCTGCTCAAAACCATCCCGCGCGCACCGCACTGAGTGAGGCATCGCGGGGCCTGTGGGAGCGGGCTTGCCCCGCGATCGTCCTAAGGTGCTGGCTGCCCTGGCAACGCCGCATGCGCCTTTAGCTCTTCCTCGATGAAGGCCGCGATCATCGCCCGATAAACCCGCTCGACCACGTCACCGGGCGCGCCAGATTCCGTGGCCAGGGCGCGCACTTTGGTGATCACCTGTTCGACCCGCGCCGGGGCGCGGACGTCGTCGCGGGTTTTCTTGAACGCCGCCGCCTGGTTGACCAGGTTGCCGCGCCGGGCGAGCAGGGCGACCAGTTCGCGGTCGATGCGATCAATGTGCTCGCGAACTTCTTCAATCGATGTGCAGCGTACGTCCATGTGAACCCCTTCCCGTTGACAGCGTGGCAGTGGCCGGCTGATTTCCAGTAGTATGCCTGAACGGACTCTGGCCCCTGAAGTGTGGGGCCGACAGCCAGGAAGGTATCGTGACTCTACAACTGCAAATCCAGCACATTTTCAGCGGCCTGGCCTTCGCCAGGCCGCTTTTCTATACCTACCCGCAAGGCCTGCGCTTCGAGCTGGCCGAAGGCGGTAGCGACATCGAACGGTTTCTGCTGGCGGTCAGCAAGGCAACCACGGTGTGCCGCGACCTGTTTGCCGGCGAGCAATCGATGGTGGTGTGCCTGCGCGTGCACTCCAACGGTAACGGTTTTGCCCATCGCGACGTGTTGCGCGACCTGCGTGCCGCCGGTATTCGCATCCCCGCCCAGCGCTCGCTGTGGAGCCAGCGGCTGGACCCGGACGACTGGTTCGAAGAGCATCAGCCCGAGTACTGGCTGCACCTCGCCTTCGAGGCGCCACTGTCGCTGCTGCAACCGGTGCTCTGGTGCGCATTGGCCGATAATCCGGGGACTATTCGCCCGAACCCTTGCTGCGGTGTCTACCTGTTCAACCTCAACCAGCGGTTGATGGCCTTGCCCTATGACGATCGGGGCATGGATGTGGTGGGCCCCAACCACGACGTGCTCTCGCTGTTGTACCGCCAGCACCAGCCGTGGCTGCTGGACTACGACCGCGAGCGCATGGACGCGACTTTCGCCACCGTCCTGCATTGACTCACTGCAGCGACTCGATTTTCCAGCGCCAGGTGCCCAGCGGGTTGTCTTCTCGGGTACGGACGAACACGCCATAGTCGCTCAGGTAGCTGTAGCCTTCGACCCAACGGTTGCCGCGTGGGCTCTGCCAGGTGCAGGTCAACGGCTTGGCGCTGCCCTGCAGGGCCGGGTGCAAGGTGCTGGCCGGTCGCGCCTTGCCGACCTGGCAGTGGGTGGTGCGGGTAATGCTCGCGGTTTGCCCGGCATAGCTGATGGTGTAGCTCAGTTGCGCATGGGCGGGCAGGGTTTGCCAGGCGCCGGTGAATGACAGCGCGGTCAAGCTGTCGCTGGCGTCCTGTTCCTGCCCGGTCATGATGTCGATACCGCGTGCGGCCAGATCGAACAGGCCGCGAAAGCTCAGTTGCAGCTGTTGCGCTATCGTCGGGTCCACGGCCTGTAGCAACAACTGGCCGGAGCGGCTGTTGGTGCTGAGGAACACCTGGCGCGGCCTGTCGACGGTAGCGTTCCCGTCGGTCAGCTTCGCCTCGTAGCGATAGTCCAGCCTGTGCAGGGGCAGGCGTGGCGCCGGCAGCTGCAGGGCGGCGATGACCGCAAGCACTTCAGGCCTGGCCCTGGGCGGCAGGAACGGCGGCGGCAACGGCGTACGGGCTTTGAGCGGCGCAAGCTTGGCAAGCTCGGCCGGCGGTTGGCAGGCGGCGTTGAACAACTGCTGATAGTACAGCGGGGCCTGCCGGTAGAACGCGCTGAAGGGCTGCGACTTGAGCCGGGTGCTGTCTACGCGGTTGTCGTTGTCGAGGAAGAACTGGCTTTGCCGGCTGATGAGCTGGCGCTCGCAATAAAACGCCAGGTGCTCGCGGCTGTGCAGGGCCATCACCGCGTGGCCGTATTGCATCGGATAGCGGTGGCGCTGGATGCCGGTCCAGGCGTAGGTAATGCCGCCCTCATGCTGCAGGCTGTTTAGGTCGATCAGCAGCCAGTCCTGATCCGCGTCCAGGTTCAGGGCTCGCCAGTCGGGAGCCTGACGCTGGTGCATGGGCAGGTGGCCGTCGCCTGGCGGCTCGGTCTCGCCACCTGCTGGGATGAGACTGCAAGCGGTCAGGGTGAACACACCGAGGCCCGCAGCAAGCGGCTTGAGGACGAAGCGGGCGAGGGCATCCATGCGCATGAGCTCTAGGGTCAAAGCGCGGAGTGTACCGAATGCCTGCGCCAAGCTGTATGCCTGGCGCTATCCCTCGGTACGCCAGATCTGTGGCCAATGGGCGGTATCGACACTGTCGCACCAGCTCATCCGGCTAAATGCCTTGAGCTGCATCACCGCGCCGTCATAGCGCCAGGTTGCATTGGCGCCGCAGTAGCGCCCTCCCGGCTGCAACTGGGTCAGCTCGCCGCGGGCCGGGTCGAACTTGAAAAAGCCATACATCTCGCCGCCCAGTACATCATGTTTGGGGACCGAGATGTGCAGCGCGGTGGGTTGATAGGGCGCTGTTCGCAAGGCGCGGTAGTAGCTGTACATGCAGCCCTGGGTCCCACAGCCGTAACGCAGGCCTACCAGCACATGGGTCGCGTCCAGCGGCGAGACCTCGGCTTCGGCTTGCCAGTTGTCATGCTCGGGCTCGCTCCACTCAAGCCGGGTGATGGCAATGACTGCGTCAGCGATGGCTTGTTGCTCGGCGTCGCTCAAGCCTGGCGCCGGGGTGAAGGGGGCAAGCATGGGCGTCGGCGGTGCTGGCGGCAGTTGACTGTCTGGCCGCGTGCCGGGGTTTACAAAGGCGCTGGGGTGACCGATACGTCCTTGCAGCGAATCGATAAACAGCAAGGATGCACTCAGGCCCTGCAGTGATACCGGGTGCTGGCCGTTGGTAGTGTCCAAGGTCAGGGTCTGGCCGTTGCGCAGTTGGCGCAACAACCGTACCGCGACGTCGCCTTTTGCGTGATAGCGCATTTGCCCTTGGGAGCCTGGGCGAAATCCCGTTGGCGCCGGGCCGCCGTCGACCAGCAGCCTGGCGCCCAGGTCGACACTGGCGTCGGTGAACAGGGTCAAGGCGGTGGCACCTTCGGCCCCGGCTTCGCGCACAAGCTCAAGGCCCGCGCCCTGGTCGACGCTACGTGAAACGGCGGTACAGCGCAGGGTGTTGTCGCAGCCCACGACCCATTCCTTGAACTGCTTGAGCACCGGCTCCGGTTCGGGCGCGGCCAGGGTCAGGGCGGGCAGGAGCATCAAGGGCAGCCAGTTCCATCTTGCGTCAACCATTGGGTTTCAATCCTGCGGGGTAAGCGAACGTGCGTTTTGGCCGCGCATCATCGCAGAAGCCTGGCCAACTTCAAGCCGTTGCCGATGAGAACTCCGAGGCTGGCGTGCTATCCAACGGGTATGACACGGGAGGTAACTGCAATGAACAGCCATGACCGCGACAAGCCCGCCAACGAGACGGACAAGCCTGCTGAAGACAACGACCCTGCCAACCGGCCGATCACCCCGACCACCCATCGTACCCAGGCAGACGCCGCCGAAGAGCTCAGCCGCAAGATCGCCGAGATTGAACGCAAGGTAGCTGATGGCAATTAACTATCATCCTTGTATATAGAACGAAGGGCCGCAATGGCCCTTCGCTTACTTCAAACTCATATAATCGCTGAGTTTATTTGCACATGGTGTAACTGCCCTGATGGGCGCCGCCTTTGTACAAGTCAAAGCGGTAACCGGCGCCAGCGCCGAAGTTGTAGGAACCACCGGTCAGTGTCCAGGAGCCTGCGCTGACGGAAAATCCGCCGCTTACCTGGTCTACTTCCTGATCGTCCAGCACCCGCAGGGCGGCTGGCGTGGCGGTGGTCATGTCGATGTTTTGGGCATGGGTCATGAGATAGTTACCTCGTTGATACAGTGGGTTCGTCCTAGGTTGATCCCCCCCAGGAGAGGGCCTGGGCGCAACGTATTACTCATTTTAAAAATGAGAGACCGATCACAGTTTTAATTACAGTTGTTCGCTGTTTCGATCCCCGGACAAGTTAGTGATGCCCCGGATCAAAGTGCAATAGTACAAGTGTGCTAGTGCCTGCGGATTAATCCGCCGTTATGCTGCTACGGACTCAGCTGAATGGTCTGTTCAGTGTTATTAACGTTATCCGCCGGGTCATGGATTGGCATGTTATTCAGGAGCGAAGCCGTGCATGCACGGCGTGACAAGGAGTTGGGCAGTGTGCTGCTGGTGGCGCCCGTGCCCCTGCGCTGGGCGGCACTTGCTGCGCTGCTGTTCAGCGTGTTGTTGATGGTGTTTCTGGCCTGCGCCACCTATACCCGCCGCGCCACCGTGACCGGCGTGCTGGTGCCCCAGGGTGGCCTGATCAAGGTATTTGCGCCACAGCCGGGAGTTGTCCAAGACCTTGCCGCAGCCGAGGGGCAGACCGTTGCCGCGGGCGCTACGCTGATGGCGCTGGGCAGTGACCTGTACGCCGAGGCCGGTGGTGCGCACGTCGCCATCAGCCGCTTGATCAAGCGCCGTAACGACAGCCTGACAGACGAAATCGCTACCACCCGCGCGCTGCACCTGCAGGAGCTGGAGGGCAAGCGCCGACGCCTGGCGGTGCTGGAAAGCGAGCAGCAGAAAATCGTCACGCAAATGGACATAAGCCGCCAGCGCCTGGGGCTGGCCCAGGGTATTGCCGCGCGCTATGCCGACCTGCAACGTCAGGACTATGTGTCCCGCGACCAGTTGCAGGAAAAGCAGGATGCCGTGCTGGAAGTGCGCCTGCGTAGCGAGGAACTGAGCCGTTCGTTGTTGTCGTTGCGTAACGATATCGCGACCTTGCGCGCCGAACTTGCCGAGTTGCCGTTCAACCAGGGCAAGCAACTGGCCGAGCTTGAGCGGCGCTTGTCGGAGAGCCAGGGCAGCCTGCTGGAAAGCGAAGTCAAACGCCAGGTGGTGATTACCGCGCCGGCCAGTGGTGAGGTGACGGCCGTTGGCGTGGTCAATGGCACCCGCGCCGACAGCAACCGGCCGTTGCTGAGCATCGTGCCCACGGATGCCCAGCTGTATGCCGAACTCTATGTGCCCAGCCGTGCGGCGGGCTTCGTACGTGCCGGCGATGCGGTGCTGCTGCGCTATCAGGCCTATCCCTACCAGCACTTCGGCCTGGCCCGCGGCACGGTAGCGTCGGTGTCACGCAGCGCGCTGCCGGCCGATGAAATCATGAGCGTGGGCGGCGTCTCCGAGCAGCAGCGCGAGCTGGGCCCGATGTACCGGGTCAGGGTCACCCTCGAACAACAAGACATGCGCGGGCGCGGGCTGAACGAGCGCTTGCGTTCGGGCATGCAACTGGACGCAGACATCCTGCAGGAAAACATGCCCCTCTACGAGTGGCTGCTTGAACCCCTGCGCGGCATAGGGAAACGCCTTTGAACATTCGCCAACCGCTGGCTTTCGGCATCGGCCGCAAGCTGCCCATGGTGCTCCAGGCCGAAGCCGCCGAGTGCGGCCAGGCCTGCCTGGCGATGATCGCCGGCTTCCACGGCCAGCGCCACGACCTGTTCTCGCTGCGCCAGAAACTGTCGCCGTCGATGAAGGGCGCAACCCTCAAGCAGTTGATGGCCATGGCCAGCCAGTTGGGCCTGGCCAGCCGGCCGTTGCGTCTGGAATTGCAAGCGCTGGGGCAATTGCGCTTGCCCTGTGTGCTGCACTGGAACTTCAACCACTTCGTGGTGCTCAAGGAGGTCGGCCCGCGCGGGGTGACCCTGCACGATCCGGGGCGCGGCGTTTGCCAACTGTCGTTCGATGAAGTCTCGGCAGCCTTCACCGGCGTGGCCCTGGAGTTGTGGCCACAGAGCGATTTCCAGCCGGGGCCGGCCAACCCGCCGCTGCGGTTGCGTCAGTTGCTGGGCCGGGTGCAAGGCTTTGGCGGGGTACTGCGCCACGTGCTGTTGCTGGCGGCGGCGCTGGAGCTGTGCATGGTACTCAGCCCGTTTTTTTTGCAAACGGTGATCGACAAGGTGCTGGTCAGCGCCGACCTGGACCTGCTGGCGGTGCTGGCGATCGGCTTCGGCCTGTTGCTGGTAATGCAGCAAACCCTGGCGCTGGGCCGTTCCTGGGCATTGATGTACCTGGGCACCATGCTCAGCGCGCAATGGCAGATCAACGTCTTCAGCCACCTGGTGCGCTTACCCGTGGCCTTCTTCGAGCGCCGCCACCTGGGCGATATCGTCTCGCGCTTTGGCTCGTTGAAATCGATCCAGCACACCCTGACCACCTCGTTTGTCGAAGCCCTGCTCGACGGCCTGATGACCCTGGTGACCCTCGGCCTGATGTTCGCCTACAGCCCGCCGTTGGCACTGATCGCGCTGCTGGCCATGGTTGTCTATGCGCTGGCCCGCTGGGCCTGGTTCGGCCCGTTGCGCCGCGCCAGCGAAGAGCAACTGGTGCATGCCGCCCGGCAGCAGAGCTACTTTCTGGAAAGCATGCGCGGGGTGCGCACCATCAAGTTGTTCGGCCATCAGGAGCAACGTGCCAGCGCCTGGGGCAGCCTGTTGGTCGAGGAAATCAACGCCGGTTTGCGCCCGCAAAAGCTGGAGCTGGCCTACCGTGCCTTCAATGGCCTGCTGTTCGGCCTGGTGACCGTGCTGGTGATCTGGCTCGGCGCCAGGCTGGTGCTCGATGGCCAGTTCAGCGCCGGCATGCTGATTGCCTTCAACGCCTACAAGGAGCAGTTCAACAGCCGTGTGGCCGGGCTGATCGACAAGCTGGTGGATGTGCTGATGCTGCGCCTGCATGGCGAGCGCCTGGCCGATATCCTCCTGCAGGTGCCCGAGCCCAGGCAGTCCCCGTCCGTTGACGACAATGACGCCGTCGACAGCGTGCCGAGCCTGGAAGTGCGCCAGCTCAAGTTCCGTTATTCCGAGCACGAGCCCTATGTGCTCGATGACGTGTCGGTGCGTATCGAAGCCGGGGACTCGCTGGCGATTGTCGGCCCTTCGGGTGGCGGCAAGACCACCTTGCTCAACGTCATGCTCGGCATTCTGGCCCCCAGCAGCGGCAGCGTGCTGCTCGACGGTGTTGCCATCGATAGCCATAACCTGGAGCGGCTGCGACGGGTCAGCGCCACGGTGCTGCAGGATGATGTGCTGTTTGCCGGCTCGATTGCCGACAACATCAGTTTTTTCAGCGCCGAGGCCAACCCGCGCTGGGTCGAGCAGTGCGCGCGCATGGCGGCGGTGCATGACGACATCGCGCAGATGCCCATGGCCTACAACACCCTGGTGGGCGACATGGGCACGGTGCTGTCGGGTGGGCAGAAGCAACGCATCCTGCTGGCCCGGGCGCTGTACCGGCGGCCCAAGCTGCTGTTTCTCGACGAGGCCACCAGCCACCTCGACATCGCCAGGGAGGCGGCGGTCAACCATGCCCTGCAAGCGCTGAATATCACCCGCATCATTGTCGCCCATCGCCCCGATACCATTCGCTCGGCACGCCGGGTGCTGGCGCTGGACAACGGCCGAGTGGTCTATGACGGGCCGCTGATCGAGGCGGATGAGCAGGCGCCAGCCGAGCCAGGTGAAGTTGCCCGTGGTGCGGCGTCTTCGTCATGAACCACCACCTGCTGAGGTTGTGTCTGGCTGCCTTGCTGGCAGTCTGGAGGGTCGCGCCGGGCATGGCCGCCGAACCCCTCGATGCCTGCCCGGGCAGGTTAAGCCCGGCAGAGCCGCTGGCGTTGTCCAGTGCCGTGGCCATCGCCCTGTGCGCCGATCCTGAAGTGCGTGAAGCCTGGCTGTCGCAACTGAGCAGCCAGGCCAGCCTCGATGCCGAGTACTCGGCCTATTGGCCGACCGTGCAAGCCCAGGCCAGCAGCGGACGAGCAAGCCGCAAGACGCGCTTTGACAACTTTCCCGAAGCTGACTCGACCTTGAACACCCGCACCAACAGCTATGGCCTGAATCTGAGCTGGGTGCTGTATGACTTTGGCCTGCGGGCGGCGAAAGTCGAGGGCGCCCGCCAGTTGTTGAACGCTGCCAGCAGCAGTCGCGTGGAGAAAATCCAGGCCACGGTGCTCGACACCAGCAAAGCCTTCTACCAGGTCCAGGCCAACGCCGCGTTGCTCGAGGCCAAGCGCAGCGCCGAATCCCTGGCGGCCAACAGCCTCAAGGCGGCCACGGCCAAATACCAGGCCGGGGCCGGCGAGCAGACCGACCGCCTGCAGGCCCAGGCCACCCACGACCAGGCGCAGCTTGAACGGGTGCTGGCCGAGGGTGAGTACGCTGCGGCCCAGGGCGCCCTGGCCAGTGCCCTCGGGCTGTCACCCTCGGCACCGCTGACGCTCAGCGCCATGAACGAGCCGGCGGGACAGGAGGGCGAGTTCATGGCCAGTGTCGATGCCCTGATGGCGCAGGCCAAGGCCCAGCATCCGGCTATCGAAAAGGCCCGCGCGGATTGGTTCGCCACGCGCGCCAAGGCGGATGAAGCGCGTGCCGAAGGGCGCCCGAAGGTGTCGCTGTTCAGCAGCTACCAGCAGGAGGACACGCCGATCGACCAGGTGTCGACGCGTCAGCAGATCGAGACCTGGAGCGTGGGTGTACAGATCACCGTGCCGATCTTCGACGGCTTCCTCAGCCGTCGTCGTGCCCGCGCCGCCGACTACGAAGCCGGCGCCCGCGAGCAGGCGCTGGAGCAGACCGAACGCAGCGTCGCTCTCAACGTCTGGAAAAGCCGCCAGGCCCTGGATGCGCGCACCCGCGCCCTGGCGCTCAGCCGCAGCTTCGTCGCCAGTGCCGGACAATCCCATCAGGTCGCGTTGGGGCGCTACAAGGCCGGGGTGGGCAGCATTATCGAACTGCTCAGGGCGCAGAATGAACTGGCCATCGCCGAGCAGCGGCGAGTGGAGTCGCTGGTCAACTGGTACACCGCCAGGTTGCAACTGGCGGCGGACCTGGGGCAGTTGAATGGCGCGTTGTGAACCGCGCGCTAGCAGTAACGCCCTTGGGCCGCATCCAGCGCATTGAGCAGGTGCTCTTCTGCGATTGAGTATTGCTCCAGATCCTCTGCAGGCAGCGCCTCCGGCGCCTGGCCCTCGTCGCTTTCAACCAGCAGCAGGGGCAGTTGCTGTTGCCGGAAGAAGGCGAGGATGTCGCGAATGTCCTGATCGCGCTGGACATGATCATTGCCATAGAGTTCGGCGCTGAAGAAACAGCCCTGGGCGCCGCTGGCCAGCAGTTGGCGTGCGCCACTGATCGACATCTTCAAGCGTTGATGCAGAAATTTGGCGATTTCCAGGTCACTGCTGGGTGAGGCGCAGGCAATGCTGATTCTGGTCATGCTGTATAAATCCTCACGTATGTCCGCTGTCTTCCTGACTAGAATCAACCTGCCATTCACCAACCGTGGAGAACCAGGATGAGCCATAAAACGACCCTCTGCCTCTGGTACGACGGCACCGCACTGGAGGCTGCGACCTTTTACGCGCAAACCTTCCCCGACAGCAAGGTCGGTGCGGTGCACCGGGCGCCGGGCGACTTCCCCTCAGGCAAGGAGGGGGATGTGCTGACCGTGGAGTTTACCGTGTTGGGCATCCCCTGCGTGGGGCTCAACGGTGGCCCGATGTTCCAGCATAACGAGGCGTTCTCGTTCCAGGTCGCGACCGAAGACCAGGCGGAAACCGATCGCTTGTGGAATGCCATTGTCGGCAATGGCGGCCAGGAAAGCGCCTGCGGCTGGTGCAAGGACAAGTGGGGGCTGTCGTGGCAGATCTCGCCACGGGTGCTGGTCGAGGCGGTGACCAGCCCAGACCGCGCCGCGGCCAAGCGCGCCTTCGAGGCGATGATGGGGATGCGCAAGATTGATATTGCGGTGATTGAGGCGGCGGTCAGGGGTTGAACTGTGGGAGCTGGCTTGCCAGCGATCGAGCGCGCAGCGGTCGTAGTCCGGTCAGCACTTGATGTATTGACTGGACCGGCCTCATCGCTGGCAAGCCAGCTCCCACAGGGATCCTGTTGCAGCTAACCGCTGTGCCCTCAAAAACCCAGGGTCGCTGACACCAGGTAGGTCCGCGGCGTCGACAGGGTCAGCCCCGCCTCACTGTCATCCGAGGCACCCGCCGAAGCCCAGTAGCGGTCGTCCAGCACGTTCTCGACACTGGCGCGCAGGGTGATGTCCTTGTTATCGACCTTGAAGGCATAGCGCGCACCGAGGTCGTAGCGCTCCCAGCCGTCGATCTGCTTGCTGTTGGCCTGGTCCAGGTATTGCGAGCTGGAATGCAGGCCACGAGCCGTCAGGGTCAGGCCGGCGAGGGCAGGCACGTCATACTCGGCGCCCAGGCTGACGTTGTACTCCGGTGTTGCCGGGGCGCGGTTGCCGTCGAAGCTGCCGCCGACGGTGTCGGTCAGTTCGCTGTCGATGTACATCACCCCACCCAGCAAGCGAAAGCCCTTGAGCGGCTCGCCAAACACGTTGAGCTCGACGCCCTTGTTCTCGCGCTTGCCGTTGGGACCGAACACCCGGGTAGTGGCGTTGGTCTCGTAGGCCGGCTGCTTGATGCGAAAGGCGCTGGCGGTCAGGGCGAAGCTGCCCAGGTCATACTTGGCGCCGACTTCCACCTGGCGGCTGATGAACGGCGCAAAGATCTGGTCTTCGTTGATCGAAGTCGACGGGGCGATCTTGCCCTGGCTCAGGCCTTCCATGTAGTTGGCATACAGCGAGAGCTGGTCGGTGAGCTTGAACAGGATGCCGCCCGAGGGCGAGAGCTTCTCTTCATCATAGGCAGTGTCGCCCTTGATGCCGTCGCTCCAGTCATCGACCTGGACCCGCTGCCAGCGCGCGCCCAGGGTCAGCAACAGGCGCTGGTCGAAAAAGCCCAAGGTGTCGGACAACGCCACGCCGCTGAAGCGGTTCTCGGTATAGACCTTGGGGTCCGAGCGCAGCAGGGTGCCGGGGGTGGGGGTAGGGCGCGGGTTGTAGAGGTTGCTCGGACCGGCCGCATAACGCCCACCGCCGTTCTCGAAGTCCATGTAGAAATAGTTGGCCGCCAGGTTGACCTCGTGGCTCACCGGGCCGGTTTCGAACCAGTTGCGCAGGCCGGCGGTGGCGGTGCGCACGTTTTCGTCGCGGGTGAAGTCGCGCGGCTGGACGCTGAAGTCGCCGGCATCGTTGGAGACCGGCACGTTATGGCGGAGGAAGTCGTGGTTGCTCTTGCGCGCGCCGACCGCGCCGTAGGCCATCAGCGAGTCGTTGATGTCGTATTCGGCGTTCACTGTGCCGAAGGTATCGTTGGTGCGCGCCTTGCTCCAGGCCTGGGCGTAGTTGCGCCGCACCTCCTCGGCATCCGGCACCTTGGCATTGGCGCCAACGATCACCCGCTCCTGGGGCGCATCGGTGTTGCGCTCGGTATGGCCGATATCGGTGGACAGGCGCAGCCGCTCGCCACGAAAGTCCAGGCCGAGCACGGCCATCTCGCGGTCGACGCTCTGCTGGTCCCATTCGGTGTCGCCAGCTTGCTTGACGCCATTGAAGCGCAGGCCGAACTTGCCGTCCTCACCAAAGCGCCGGCCGATGTCCACGGCGCCGCCGAGCTGGCTGTCTGAGGCGTAGCTGCCGGTGAGCTCGGTGATCGGTTTGTCGCTGGCGCGCTTGGGCACCACGTTGATACCGCCGCCGACGCTGCCCCGCGGCGAGATGCCGTTGATCAGTTGGCTGGGGCCTTTGATGATGTCGACGCGGTCGGCCATTTCCATGTCGATGGAATAGGTCGGCAGGATGCCATACAGGCCGTTGTAGGCGACATCGCTGTTGAACAGGCTGAAGCCGCGAATGGTGAATTGCTCGAAGCGCCCACCGGCGGGGTTGGTGGCGCGCACCGACGGGTCGCTGGCGATCAGGTCGCCGAGGGTCCGCGCCTGCTGGCCCTTGATCGCCTCGCTGGTATAGGTGGTCATGCTGAAGGGCGTTTCCATGAAGTCCCGCGAGCCCAGCAAGCCTTGCGAACCACGGCGGGCGACCTGGCCACCGGCATAGCGCTGGCCATCGTCGTCAGCACCGTTATGGGCCCCGAGGATGCTGGTCGGGGCGATTTCCACGGCGTCGCCACTTTGCGGGGCAGGCACCAAGGTGTAGGCGCCCGCAGCCACCGGTTGCAGTTGCAGGCCAGAGCCCTGCAGCAGCCGGGCAAAACCTTCATCCACACTGAAACTGCCATTCAGACCGGCACTGCGCCGGCCATTGACCAGGCCCGGGTCCACCGACAGGCTGACCCCGGCCTGGGCGGCGAAACGGGTCAGCGCCGCACCCAGTTCGCCAGCCGGTACCTGGTAGCTGCGGGTGGCGCTGTCGGCCAGCGCCGCTAGCGGGGCCAACGACGCCAGGCCGAGCATCAGGCACAGGGTAGGGGACGAAAACGAAGACGCCAGGCGCGTTCGGTGGCGTGTCAGTGCGGGCATTGTTGCGCTCTCTTTTAGGTTCACATGCCCTTGATGACAAGCGAGCGAACAAAAGGGGACAGAGGTTTGCGCAAATAATGCCACGCATGACGAGGGCGGGGCTGTTCGCGGTTCAGGCCGGGACGTACGGGGCGTAGTCCAGGTAACCTTTGGCGCCGCCACCGTAGTAGGTGTCGCGATCCGGCGCGGTCAACGGCCAGCCGTTTTTCAGACGGGCAACCAGGTCGGGGTTGGCGATGAACGGCTGGCCAAAGCCCGCCAGGTCGATCAAGCCTGCGTCCACCAGGTCCTGGGCACGCTCCACGGTCATGTCCCCGGCCAGGATCAGCGCGGTCTGGCCCAGTTGCGCCTTGCACTGCGCCAGCAGCTCACGCAGTGCCTGCTCCTGGGCCACCGCGCCTTCGCTGGCGAGGAAGAAGTGGGTCTGGTCCATCACATGCACATAGGCGATGCAGCGTTGACCCATGCCGGCGCAGAGGGCCGAGTAGGTCTCGTCGATTTGCGCGTAGATCGGCATGTCGAACAGCTGGCCGTACGGCGAGATGCGGATGCCGACCTTGTCGGCGCCGATGCGCCTGACGACGGCATCGACCACTTCAAAAACGAAGCGCAGGCGGTTTTCCAGGGTGTCTGCGGCGTAACGGTCGCTGCGGTCGTTGACCAGCGGGTTGAGGAACTGCTCGATCAAGTAACCGTTGGCGCCGTGGATTTCCACGCCGTCGAAGCCTGCGGCAATGGCGTTGGCGGCGGCCTGGGCGAAGTCTTCGACTACCCGGCCGACTTCTTCAGTGTTCAGCGGGCGCGGTGTCGAAGTCGAGACAAAGCCGGGCTCGCCGCTGTCGGTGTAGCCGAAGGCAATCGCGCCCTGGGCGACCTTGCTGGTGGCGCTGACCGGGGCCTGGCCATCGCGCTGGATCGAGGTGTGCGACACCCGGCCGACATGCCACAGCTGGGCAAAGATCTTGCCGCCGACGCTGTGCACCGAGTCGGTCACCAGCTTCCAGCCCTGGACTTGCTGCTCGGTGAAAATGCCCGGGTTGAACAGGTAACCCTGGCCTTCGCGGGAAATTGGCGTGCCTTCGGAGACGATCAAACCGGCGGTGCCGCGTTGGGTGTAATGCAGGGCGATCTGTTCGGTGGCGATGTCTTCGGGGGCGCGTGAGCGAGTCATCGGCGCCATGACGAAACGGTTGCTCAGTTGCAGCGAGCCGAGGTCATAAGGGGCAAACAGGTCATTCATGAGTGGGGCCTCTCGGTGGAATGGCGCCATCCTAGGGTCTTGCGAAAACAGCCACAATCAAGGCAAATGGCAAAACACTATTGCTGCTACAGCAATTTATGCCCCTATACTGGGCGGATTTCCCGTCGCAGGAGCCGCCCATGCACCTCAAAGCCCACCGCTTCTTCGCCATGGTGGCGGTAACCGGCAGCTTCTCCGCCACCGCCCGGCACTTTCAGGTGCCGGCCTCATCGGTGTCGCGCTTCATCGCCGCGCTCGAGCGCGAGGTCGGGCAGCAGTTGCTGTACCGCAACACCCGTGCGGTCAAGCTGACTGACGCCGGCGAGCGCTATTACCTGCAGATTCGCGAAGTGCTGGAGCTGCTGGATGCCGCCGACGAATCGATCAGCGGCAAGACCGGCGACATTCGCGGCCTGGTGCGGATCAACGCGCCGGTGGCCTTCGCCCATTTGCACATCGTCCGGCTGCTCAATGGCTTGCATGAGCAGTACCCGGAGCTGACCGTGGAACTGACGGCCACCGATGCCTATATCGACCCGGTGCAGGAGGGCGCCGACATCACCTTCCGCGTTGGCCACCTGGAGGATTCGGGGCTGATCGGGCGGCAGATCTGCACCCAGCGGTATGTGTTGTGCGCAAGTCCCGATTACCTGCACAGATATGGCCAGCCGACGTCCGCGCAGGACCTGCGCCAGCACTGCTGCCTGGTCTACAAAGGCACCGGCGGGGCGCAGCGCTGGCACTTGCGCCGCCCGGGCAGCGATACCGTTGAAGTGGTCGACGTGCACGGGCCGCTGCGCAGCAACAACGCCCAGGTGCTGGTCGAGGCGGCCCTGGCCGGACGGGGTATCGTGTTCTTTCCGTCCTGGCTGTTCAGCAAGCACAGCTTTACCAGCAAGGCCCTGGTGCAACTGTTGCCCGACTGGGAAGGCGCCGTGGAGGCGACGCCGAGCCGGATCCACCTGCTGTCACCGGAAAACCGCCTGCGCTCGCAGAAGGTGCGGCGGGTGTGGGACTACTTTCTCGACGCCATCGGCACGCCGCCGTACTGGGATGACCTGGGCGCTTGAGTCAACCCTTGGCGCGCCAGGTCACCGGCCAATAGTCCTCGTTGATGCTGTCGCAGCGCCACATGGTCCGGCGGTCCTTGAGCTGCATGGCCGTACCGTCGTATTGCCAGATCGAGCTATCGCCGCAGTCCTTGCCCATCTCGCGGAAAATCTTCAACTGGCCGCTGACCGGGTTGAAGCTGATCTGCCCGTACAGTTCAGGGGCAACATCAGCCTCGGGGGCCGCTTTGAGCTCCAGCGGCGTCGCCTGGTAAGGCGCCGTGCGCGAGACGCGGTAGAGGCTGTGGTTGCAGCCGTCCTCGGCGCAGCCGTAACGCAGGCGCACCAGGGCGTGGGTCGGGTCCAGAGAGTAAACCTCGGCCTGGGCCTGCCAGTTTTGATGAGGCGCGGCGCTCAACTCGTCTTTGCTCAGGGCAATCATGTAGTCGCCGATCGCCTGTTGCTCGGCCTCGCTCAAGGCCGGCGCCAGGGTGAAGCGTGGCAGCTTGGGAATGGCCGGGGCCGGCGGCACCCGGCTGTCCGCCTGGTAGCCAGGGCGCACGAAGGCACTGGGGTGGCCGATGCGGCCTTGCACCGAATCCATCAGCAACAAGGCGGCACTCAAGCCCTGCAGCGATACCCGGCGTTCGCCAAAGTTGCTGTTGGAACTCAGGGTGTCGCTGTTGCGCAGCTCGCGCAGCTTCTCAACGGCGGCGTCGTTTTCCAGGTAATAGTACTCACGGCCCTTCGAGCCGTATTTCCAGGGTTCGGTGGGGCGGCCATCGAGGTGAAATTCGTAACGCAGGGCGACGTCGTCGTAGCTGATCGCGCTGAGCCGGGTGCTGCCCTTGGCACCGGCTTCGCGAACGATGTACAGGCCCATCCCCGGATTGTCGGTGCTGCCCGATACGGCGGTGCAGCGGCGGGTGTTGTCGCAGGCCACGCGCCAGTCCTGGAACACCCGGGTCAGTGGCACCGGTTCCGGTGTTGCGGCCTGGGTCAGGGCGGGTAACAGGGTAAGGGCCAGCCAGGTCCATCTTGCTGAAAACATCGTGGGTTGATCCTGCGGTGTCGATGAAGGGCGGCATGATCGCACCTTGGTGGTAGTCTGGCAGCTGTTTAGGGGCAATCAGCGCAGGAAGCCTTGTGATCTCCATCCGTCCCGTTTCACCCCATGAATGGCCAACCTACCGCGACCTGCGCCTGCAGGCATTGCAGGATTCGCCGGATGCGTTTGGCAGCACCTTCGCAGCAGAGTCGCAACGAACCGATGAAAACTGGGCGGCGCGGATTGCGGCGGCCCATGCCAGCGGCAACGACCGGGCGTTTTTCGCGGTTAATGGCGACGTGGTATGCGGGCTGGTCTGGTGCAAATTGTCCGCCGCCGAGCCGGGTGTGGCTGACATCTATCAGATGTGGGTCGACCCGGCTGCGCGCGGCCTGGGCGCTGGCGGTGCCTTGCTCAAGGCGGCATTGGACTGGGCTACCAGCGTTGCGGTGCGCCGGGTTGGCCTGGGCGTGACCCTCGCCGATAGCCCGGCGATGCGCTTGTACCAGGCCCATGGCTTCCAGCCGGTCGGCGCGCCGGAGCCACTGCGCGAGGGTTCCAGCCTGATGTCGCAGGGGATGCAGCGACAGATGAGCGCTTAATCCTCGAAGCGCCCTGAAGGGTCGCGATCCCGTTCATAGTGCCTGCTGAGCGGGAAGGGCGGCAGCCAGGACTCGCGGCGCAGGGTCCAGCTTTCGTAGGTGGGCGTGAGCAGGTCCGGGGCATCCAGCGAGCCGAGGTTCACTTCGACTTCATCGCCTGAGCGGGCGAACACCGACGAGCCGCAACGGGGGCAAAAATAGCGCCCGGCGTAGTCACGGGTTTCGCCTTCGATGCTGAGCGCATCCTCGGGGAAGATCGCCGAAGCATGAAACAGCGCGCCGTGGTGTTTGCGGCAGTCCAGGCAGTGACAAAGGCCGACCCGATAGGGACGTCCCGAGGCTGCAAATCGCACGTTGCCGCACAGGCAACCGCCGGTGAAGTGGTCCATGGTGCGTCTCCTGTTGTGTGTTCGTGGCATGGTGTGGGAGAAACTGCCCTTGGTGGGCGCGGGCCTTACCAGCGATGAGGCCGGTACGGCCAGCACATCAGCTGCTGGCCGAACTACGACCGCTACGCGCTCGATCGCCGGCAAGTCCGGCTCCCACAGGGTTGGGTGCATGCAGGGCCAGAGTGGGAGCGGGCTTGCCCCGCGATGCGATGTGGCTGACACAATGCTGTCGCGGGGCAAGCCCGCTCCTGCAAAGTCAGTAGCCGGTCATCTCCAGGTAGCCCTTGCCGCTCACACTTCCATTAAAGCGCACCGGCCCTTCCCAGTACGGAAAGCGCGTAGACATCCATGCGTTCGGCTCCAGTGCATCGACCTGCACATCCACGTCATGCGCCGGCACCTGCACGCGCCAGCGGGTAGGCACCTCGCGGCCGTTTTCCTGCTTGCTCCAGGCCAGCTCCTGCAGCTGGATCTGCTCACCCTGCAGTGCCTGGGCGCTACCCTCGGCACTGATCCAGGTACCTGCGCGGTAAGGTGTGCCTTGGGTCTCGCGCACGCGAAACAGCATCAGTTTGGCGCCGCTGTCCAGGTGCAGGGAAAACCAGTCCCAACCCGACTGCCCGGCCGCCAGGGGCTGGCTGCTCCACTCGCGGTCGAGCCAGGCGTTGCCGGTGACCGTCAGGCGTTGGCCGTCGCGTTCCACCTCGCCGCTGACCTGGTAGAACGGCTGGCTGTAATAGTACGACGCCTGGCCCTTGCCGGATTTTTCGCTGTAGCCCCGGGCGCCATGCAGCACCAGCGGGCCGGGGCTGACCAGGTTCAGGCGGTAGGCAAAGCCCTTGCCGCTTGCGGTCATCTGCAAGTGGCTGATGTCGTCGCTGCCTTGCAGTGACCAATCGTTGATCCAGGCCCGGAATGGCTGGGCTTCGACCCCCGCCTGGCCTATACCGCCCCGAGCCAGGCTTTCGCTGACCTGGTGGCCGCCGGGGCCGGTCAGTGCCGCATGGCCCATCCACAGGTTCGGGCTGTCCCAGTCGCTAGTTTCCGGGCCCGCTCGCAGGGCCGAGCGGAACAGCGTCCACTGCGCGCCCCAGTCACGCCCCTGGCGATCCCTGAGGTTGGCGGTGACGTACCACCACTCGATGCGAAAGCCATTGTGGGCAGCGTGGTCGAGGGGGAACACCAGCGGATGATTGCGCGTCACCTGCTTGAAGGCCGCAGCGTCCTGATCCAACCCGGCAAAACTTTTGGGCACTGGCGCAGGCGGGTCACATCCGCCCAGCAGCAACAGGCCGATCAACACGCAGACGTTAAATTTCATCGGCAAATTGCCTCAACAGCTCGCTGGGCTGGCGTCGCGCCAGTTGCCACAGCGGCCAGGCGCTGGCCAGCAGGCTGGTCAACAGGCCGAGCACCGCCAGCTGCAGCAGTTGCGCGGCAAATACATGCAGCGGCAGGCGCCAGCCGAAGGCCTGGACATTCACCACCGCCACCAGGCACCAGGCCAGCAACAGCCCCAGGGGGATTGCCAACAGCACGGTCAGGCTGCTCAGCATCAGGGTCTGTCCCAGCGACAACCACACCAGTTGCGTTCGCCGCACGCCCAACGCCCAGAGCGGTGCCAACTGGCCCAGGCGGCTCTGGCTCAAGGTCAGCAGGCTGATGAACAAGGCGATGCCCGCCACCCCCAGGGTCAGGCTGTTGAGCGCCGTGGTGGCGGCGAAGGTGCGGCTGAAGATCTCGCTGGACCAGCGCTTCAAGGTGGCTTGCTCGACCACGCGGCTGTCGTCCAGGGCGAAGCGTTGTTGCAAGTCGGCCCTCAGCGCCGCAACGCGATCGGGCGCAAGGTTCAGGCTGATATTGCTCAGCTTCGCCTGCGCCAGGTGCCCGCGCAGCCAGTCGGCATTGACCAGCAGGTGGCCCTTGGGGTTGCCATAGTCGGCATAGAGGCCTACGACGGTCATGGCTTGATTGGCTAACTGTAGTTTGTCGCCCAGGTGCAAGTTCAGGCGCCGGGCCAGTTGTTCACTGAGCATAACTGCCCGCCCGCTGGCCAGTTGCGCCCAGGCCTGCGGGCTTTGTTCCAGCAATGGCCAGCGCGCGGGGTAGGCGGGGTGATCGATGATGCCCTGGACCTGCACCGGCCACTGTTGCAAGCGTATTTCTGCACGCCAGCTGGGCAACAGTGTAGTGACGGCCGGTTGCCGGGCGAGCCAGTCGCTGATTTGCAGGGCTTGTGTCGTGTCCTGCGGGGTGAGGTAAAGATCGGCTGAAAGGCGCTGGTCGAGCCAACCGCTGAAGGTCTTGCGAAAACCCTCGGTCATGCTGCCCACGCCGACGCTGGCGGCCAAGGCCAACAACAGCGCCATCAACGCCAGGCTCAGCGCGGGAAGCTGCTGGCGGCTGTCGGCGATAAACCATTCCTTCAGCGGGCCGTGGCACACACGTGCCAGCCAGGCCAGTGTGCCGTCGAGCAGGGCGGGCAGCAGCAACGCTGCCGCCAACAACAGCGCCGCAAGCAGGATCAAGGCGCTGGTCAGGCTGTTGCCCCATTGCCAGCAACCCAGCGCGACCACCAGCAAAAGTGCCGCTACCAGTGCCTGACGGTGCAACCAGGGCCCTTGAGCCAGGCGCCAGGCCTGCGGCTGGGCCAGGGCCAGCAGCGGCAAACGGGCGGCGCGCAGCACGCTGCTGGCGCCGGCTAGCAAGGCGCCAAGCACGCTCACCACGATCCCTGCCAGCCACCACCAGGCCGGCAGGCTCAGTTGCCCGGCAACCTGCGCGCCGTACAGGCCACGCAAGCTGGCGGCGACATCAGGCAGCAACAAGGCGGCGAGCCCATACCCGCTGGCGACCCCGGCCAGGCCGCCGAGTACGGCGAAAACGCCTAGCTCCAGCGCCAGGCCGAGCAACAGGGTTTTCAAGCTGATGCCGCAGGCGCGCAGGTTGCGAATCAGGCCACGGCGCTGTTCGAGGGCCAGGCCGATGGCGGCGTGGGCAATGAATAGCCCGACGACGAAGGCCAGCAGGCCGAGGGCGGTGAGGTTGAGGTGAAAGCTGTCGGTCAGGCGCTGCAGGTCGCCGTCGTCGCTGGGCGCTTGCAGGGTCAGGCGCTCGGCGATCTCTGCCGGCAAGGGCCTGGCCTCATCGCTCGACAGTAATCGCGACAGTTGCCCCGAAGCGTGCAGCAACGCTTGTGCATGGCCGATATCCACGACAATCACGCCCGGTGCCAACTGTGGCTGCACAACCAACGGCGGCAATCTCTGGCCGTCACTGCTGGTCGCTTGCCCGGCAGCATCCACAGCCAGTTGCCGCAGGGTATCGGGGCCAATCCAGGCTTGCCCGGGCGTGCCAATGAATGCCTGCAAGTCGAACCCTTGCAACGGGGTGCCGGCGACGGTCATTGCCGGTGGCAGGCTCAGCGGCTCGATACCGATCAAGCGTACCGTCAGCGGCTGCTCCCCGGCAAAGCGCAAGCGGCCTTCCAGCACCGGCGATACCTGCCAACCGAGCTTGCGCAGTTGCAGATACAGCGATTGCTCGAAGCGTTCACCGCTGCGGGCCACCAGCTGCGCTTGCGCGGGGCCGGTCAACACCGCGCTGGCGCGGGCGTAGTCGGCCCGGGCCTGACTGTTGAGCGCCTGTACCCCGGTCCATAGCGCGGTGGCCAGCCACAAGCCGGTAAAGATGCTGAAAAACTGCAAGCGATGGCGCCGCCAGTGGCTGAGCAGCGCCTGCAAGGCAATCAGCAGCGGGCTCATCAGCGCGCCTCGACCTGCACACGCCCGGCGCGCAGGACGCAGCGCTGCTCAAGACGCGCAGCCAGGCGCGGGCTGTGGGTCACCATCAGCAGGCTGCTGCCGGCCTCGCCGACCAGCTGCAGCATCAGCGCCAGTACTTCATCGCTGGTGGCCTCGTCGAGGCTGCCGGTGGGTTCGTCGGCCAGCACCAGCGCCGGGCGGGCGGCCAGCGCCCGGCCAATGGCGACCCGCTGCTGCTGGCCGCCGGACAACTGCTCCGGGTAACGCGGCAACAGGCTGGCGAGGCCCAGGCGGGTTGTCAGGTAATCCAGCCACTGGCGGTCAAGCCGCGCCGCCAACCTGGCCTGAAAGGCAAGATTGGCCGCCACGTCGAGGCTGTTGATCAGGTTGTACTGCTGGAACACCAGGCCGATGCCTTGCCGGCGCCAGCGTGACAAGGCTGACTCCGAATGACCGTCGAGGGCCTGGCCATCGATCAGGATGCGCCCGCGGTCGGCGCGATCGAGGCCGGCGACCAGGTGCAGCAGGGTGCTTTTGCCGCTGCCGGACTCGCCCATCAACGCCAGGCTGCCGCCCTGGGCCAACTGCAAGTCGACGCCCTGCAAAACCGCTAGCGGGCCTTGGGCGGTGCTGAAGGACTTGTACAGTTGCTCGATGACCAGCATTGGCTGGGGGTTCCTTGCGAAGGCCCATCTGGTGCGGGGCTGCGGTTGTTGCGCAGATCCGCAACCCACAGTTTAGCTTTCGCCGCCGATCCGGGGCGGCCAAGGATCGACAGTAAGAGTGCGGCACATCGGTCATGACGCCCAACGTTGTGCCGACCGGTTGATTGACCTCTTCTAGCGATGGCTTGTCGCCTCCCGGTCAATGCGCGAAAAGCGCTTTCAGCAAGCATTGACCGGGGGGCGCGGCAGCCAACCTTCAGCCCTTTCTAGCGGCTGCCAGAAAGTGCGCAACCAGCGCATTGGCATGGCCATGGCCCATGCCGTGTTCGGCCTTGAGCCAGGCCACCATCTCCATATGCTTCCTGGCGCTGACTGAGCCGAGCAGCGTCAGCCAGTGGCTTATGGGTTGCCCGTACTTCTTCTCGATCGAAGGGAAGTACGAGGCGGGTCCTTTTACTTTTTGCTCCTCACTCATGATCCAGGCTCCTTTCAAGCGAATTGACTGGCATTGTCGCCTCAGCCACCAACAACAATGACTGCGGCACGGCGCTTTGCGGATGTTGCGGCTCTTGCAAACCGACCCATTTGAAACCCGCCATGTCCAGCGCATTGAACCAGCTGGACAGGGTGCGCAGGTACCAGGGCATGGGTTGCCACTGGCCCTGGAAACCGGCGAAGTCCTCCTTGCGCCAGCCATCCTGGTAGACCTCTGCGGCTGCCGTCCACGGGTGCAGGGTCTGGATCACCAGGGCACCGCCAGGGGCGAGCAGGGCGTTCATGGCGGCGAGCAGGGGGATGATGTCCTGGTGCAGCAGGGCGAAATTGGCGCAGATCACATGGTAGTTGCTGCCGATATCCACCTTTGCGTCTGCCAATGCCTGGTAGCTGGCCAGATGCACCGATGAATTGCCTGCCGCTCGTGCGGCCTCGACCAGCGTCGGGTCGCCATCCACCCCCACGGCCTCGATGCCCCGTTCGGCCAGCGCCCGCAACAGCCAACCTTCGCCGCAGCCCAGGTCGAGCACGCGCTCGGGCTGGCGGCAGAGCACGGCCAGCAGAATTGCCTGGTCGGTGACCTTGAGGCGGCTTTCGATGGCGCCGCTACGGACGGCCTCTATCCAGGCGCGGGCATTGTGTTGCCAGCTCTGCAGAAGTTCGGCATCGGGGGTGGCCATGGCGCTGTCCGGGGTGGAGTTGCCCACAAGGATAGGACAACTATGGAGGACCTTCGACGAACATTTGCGTCAGTAAGCGCAGCAGGCTTGCCCCGTGATCAAGGCAACGCCGGTTGACACACCAGCGGCACGCGCTCGTAGTTCAGTGCCGGGTTGCGCTCGGGGAGCGCGTAGGACGTCGTGCATTGCTGGTCATTCCATTTGATCAGGAGCGTGGCCGAATCCTTTTCGACCAGGGCCAGGGCGTTGCCGCCAGGGTCAGAGATTGCCAGCTGTTTGCCAGCTTGGTCTTCAACCGAGGCGCCGAACGGGATGCGCTGGTGCTGAGCATCGAACAGCTCGAATTGCACCCGTCTGCCGCTCTTGCTGGCGTAGCGGGCCAGCACCACGGCACCGCGCCTTGGCACCACTTGCCGGGTGGCGTTGTCCATCTCGATGTCGGCGCCCAGGTCGCGGGTATCCAGGCTGATCCAGTTGACCCGATAGGGTTGCGCGTTCGGCACCACGGTAAAGCCGTTGGCGCCGGTTTGCGCGCCGCTGTAACTGCCGATCTTGACCCCTGCAACACCGGGAACTTCAGCCAGGGCGAAGGTTTCACCCACCGTCTGGCCAAGGTTGATGCCGCCGGCATGGGCGACGACGGAACCGGCCAGGTTGAGGTTTTGCGAGTTGTAGCCACGTCCCTGGCTGTAGCCGACACCGATATCGGCAACGCTGGTGCGGGTGGTGATGTTGGCTGAAGCCGAGCTGCCGCCAGTGCTGCTGTTGCCGCCTTGCAGCGAGTAGTAAGTGTCGCTGTCTTGCGACAGGTAGCCGTTGATGCCAACTTGCGTGCTGTCGCTGTTCTTCTGGGTGCTGGCCGAGACGAAGGCGCGCGGCGCCCGGGGCTTGGAGCCCAGCGGGAAGGACACGGACAGGTTGACCAGGGTGTCATTGTTCGAGGGGCCGTAATCACCGACGTCTTTGCTGTAGGTGGCGCCAAGGTTGTAGCTCAGCTCACCCCAATAGTTGCTGTAACCGGCGGACAGGCTCTGGGAACCGCCCCGGCCCCAATAGCGCTGATCGCTGGCATTGAGGTAGACGCTGCCATATTGCTGGTTGCGGCCGAGGCTCTGGTTGATGGTGAGGTCGGTACGGGTTTTCGAGTTGCCGGTACGCTTGGGGCTATCGGTATCGAGCTCTTCGACATGGTTGGTCAGGGTCCGGTAGCCCTCGGTCGAGTAACGGTAGGCGGCCAGGGTGAAGCTGGTGTCGGTGCCAGTGAAGGTTTTCGCGTACAGCGCCCGCAGGCTATTGCCCCGGACCGACTGGCCCGGGGTACGGCTGGAGGAGTGGGTCAGGTCGACCGAGACCGCGCCAATGGCAGTGTTGCGCCCGGCACCGAGTGCCAGCGCCTGGAAGTTGTCGCTGGCCTGGACGCCGACGATGCCACTCAGGTTGCTGCTGATGCCATAGGCCAGGGTACTGCTGACAAATTTCGGCGACGCCAGGCCCTCGCTGTTGCTGTTGTACTTGCCCGCCGAGACGCTGTACTTCAGCTGGCCTTCACGAACCATGATCGGCAAGCTGGAGAACGCCTGCACGCTAACCCGACGACTGCCATCGGCCTCGATGATGGTCACTTGCAGGTCACCGTTCGAGCCGCTGGGATAGATATCACTGATTTCAAACGGGCCCGGCGGTACGTTGGCGGTGTAGAGGATGTAGTTGTTCTGGCGGATCTCGACCGTGGCGCTGGTTTGCGCCACGCCGCGGATGATCGGCGCGTAGCCGCGCTCGCTGTCGGCGCGCATGCCTTCGTCCGAGGCCAGTTTCAGGCCGCGATAGCGCACGCTGTCGAACAGGTCGGCGTCGGAGAAGATATCGCCGGCACTGAATTGCCCCTTCAACGCGGTCACATCATGCTGAACGTAGCTGCGGTTGCTCTTGAACCTGTTGGGCTGATCGGTACTGCTGCTGAAGTTCGACTCGTTACGCAGTCGCCAGGCGCCCAGGTTGATACCGTTGCGCAGGCCCAGGTTGTTGGACAGCGTGGTGGCGGTGTCCGTACTGTTGCGGTTGCTGCTCAACTGGTAATTGATGAACGCCGCCGATACGCCGTCATCCCACAGCGCCGGGTCGACATACCCGCGCATGCCGCGTTGCATGGCGACTTGCGGCACGCTCACCATCAAGCGCAGCCGGCTGACGTCATAGCGCTGGGTGGCTTTGTCGATCAGCGCGGACAGGTCGTAGCAGGCCTCTGGCTCAGCCGGGGTGAGCTTGTTCGTGGCTTCCAGCTTTTTCATGTCGATGCCCAGTTGCCGGAGCAGGTCCAGGGTCAGGCAGGCCTCGACTTTGCCGGTGCTGGGTGTGCGCCGGAATTCAATATCACGACGGCCAACCAGTACTTCGTTGCTGTAAAGGTCGACCCGGTAGTTACCCGGTAGCACGCTGTTGGCCGAGAGTAGCAATTGCAGGTCCACCGACGACTGGGCGCCCTGGAGGAACGAGGTGTTGAACTGTTCCTGCTCAATATCGCTGGCTGCGGGGGTGGCTGCGCCCGCTGTCGTGGGCAGGCATGAGACGATGGCGATGAGCAGGGGGCAAAGGGTCGACGGGTGTAATAGGGTGGGGGGCGTTGCCGGTCGCTTTGGCTGGTTTACGCCATGATCGTGTTTGCTGCCAGTGAGTAAAGACATGCAAATAACCTATATCACCCCCGATACGAGTAACGGTGCGGAGCGAAGTAAAGTGCGGTGGAAGTACGATGAATAGTCAAACCGGTGGCTCAAGGTGACGCTTTCGTCAGGCTGGCCTTTGTTGCCGTGGCATTGACAAGTTGCGTGGTGTAATGCTCTTGGGCGCCATAATCGTTAATACTGGTGAATGACAAGTTTGCCGTGCCGGCTGCGTTGAATTGCTTTACCGCTAACTCTTTGTGTTCACCCGGGGCGATCATCATGGAATCAACGACGATTTCCGTTGATTGGCCGGATTGCAGTTTTATATCCCCCATGGACACGTGGTAGAGGCCGGGGTTATCAATCCCCAGGACGGTTTTCCCTGCGCGCTCGCGCAATTGCCATTGCAGTTCTGTGGGGGCCAGATAGGCGTTGGCGGTCAGGCCTGATGGGCGAAAGAACACTTTGATGCGCTGGCGAACCGCGAGCTGCAAGGTGTTTTCGGTTTTTGCCGCCTGGGGGATTTCCTGGACGTTGAGCCAGACCACAGACTCTTTATCCGACGGCATGCCGGTGCCTTCATAGATCACCCGCAACAACTGCTGCTCGTTGCCGGTAACCCGCGCCAGGGGCGGCGTAACCGCGAACGGCACTGGCGTCGAGTCAGGGCCATCGCTGTCGACCCAAGACTGGATCAGCACGTCATCACCGGTGTTGCGCACGGTGATGCCGGCCTCTTTGTGCTTGCCATCAAAGACCAGGCGAGTGCCGCTCAAAGAGATGCCGGCCGAGGCCTGGGCAACCGCGAGCATGCCGAGGATGCCCAGGCAGAAGGAAAGGGGTTGACGAACCAACATGATATTTACCGCGTCATTGCCAAGAAAAAAGCGGGGCGAGCTGCCCCGCTCCGGGTCAGAGCCTGCTCTGGAGTTATTCGTATTGCAGAACGAATGGCAGGGTGGCGTCACCGCGACCGGCAACGACAGTGTCCAGGGCCCCGGTGGTGACGTAGGCAGCGGAGAATTTCAGGGTGGTGTTGCCATCCTGCAGGGTGTTCTCGACGCGGGCGGTGGCGTCGGAAGTCAGGTCGATCAGCGCGCCATTGGCGTCGAGCAGGGCAATACCGACGTTTTTCGCCGCGCCCAGACCATCAATCAGTCTCAGTACTTTGGTGCCTTCGACCAGGCCAGAACCGTCGGCTTTTTTCGGTTGGAAGATCATCGACACTTTGGTGCCCTTGTTGCAGTTGATCTTCATGTCGAAGTTTTCCGCGCTCAGCTTGCCGCTGCCAATCGGCGCGGCGGCGGTGCCCATGTCTTTGATCGACACTTCACCCATGGGCACGGAAATAGTCTTGCTCATGTCCGAGCTTTCAACAGAGCAGGCGTCGTTGTTGATTTTGCCAGTGAAGTTGATGGTGCCGGAACCGGCTTTGGTCGGCACGGGGTCGGCGGCGAGCGCGTGACCAGTGGCGGCGAGGATCGAGAGGGTCATAAAGGCCAGGGTGAACTTCTTCATTCTGATTTCCATAGGTGTTTTAAGTGCTGCATGAAAGTGCAGTTACACAATACGGAGGCCAATCGGAAGAAAGAATCAGACGATCCTTATAAGCACTAACGGCTGGTTTCGGCAGGCTCGATAACGCCGGTTAATTGAACAGTTTGCGCTCCAGGCAGTACGCCAATAAGTCCTGGTCACTGGCAACTTCCAGTTTGCGCATGGCCGCAACCTTCTGCGCACTGATCGTCTTGGCGCTTCTATTCTGGCTGCGGGCAATTTCATTGACACTCAGCCCGGCGACAAATAGGCGCAATATTTCATGTTCCTTGGGCGACAGCCGGGCAAAGCGTTCGTCCAGGGCGGTGCTGGACTCCACCACCGACGTGGGGGCGGCCC
This sequence comes from Pseudomonas sp. ZL2, assembly GCF_054788455.1. Classification (NCBI taxonomy): domain Bacteria; kingdom Pseudomonadati; phylum Pseudomonadota; class Gammaproteobacteria; order Pseudomonadales; family Pseudomonadaceae; genus Pseudomonas; species Pseudomonas sp. ZL2. The sequence continues at coordinate 34,758 of NZ_JBGOGX010000013.1, forward strand.
CGGCGCTGTGAAACGGCTTGCCGCTGGCGACGGCCTTGAGCGCGATTTCAATTTCGTTGTGCAACTGGCTCTTCTGGATAACCCCGAGTACACCCAGCTCATGGAGCCGGGTCAGGATCAACGGGTTGGAGATCATGGTCAGCACCAGGACCTGCACGTTCGGGAAGTGTCGCTGTAAATACCCCACGAGCTTCAGGCCATCGCCGTAGGGGGAGTCGGCGGGCATGTTGAAGTCGGTGATCACCAGGTCGACCGGCTGCTGTTCCAGCAGCTCGATCAGGCCGACGGAGCTGACGGCTTCGCCGACCACGCTGAAATGCACATCGCGCTCTACCAGTTCGCGTACGCCGAGCAACACGATAGGGTGATCGTCAGCGATGACAACGTTTAGTTTTTTCATGACCGGTCGTCCGTAAGGTTTGCTGAAAAAGTGGGGGGTAGTCATTCGACGGCGAGCAGCACAGCGCCCAGCGCTTCAAGGACGTCAAGCACCTCCTGCGCCAGGGCCGGGGTGATGGTCAGCCCGGTCAGCCGGCACTCGAGCTCGGCGCAGGTCTGCGCCAGGGCAAGGGCCTGCACCACGGCCAATGACCCGGCGATGCTGTGAAGTTTCTGCGCCACGCCGTCGGCATCGCCACGCTCAAGCGCGGTGCGGGTGTCCTGCATGTCCTGTTGCAGGGTACTGACAAACAGCGCCCGCATCTTCGCTGACAACTGCAGCGGTGTTGCAGGCGCTTGCGGGAGCGGGGGGAGGGTGGCGCCGATGGCATGCGCCGACTGGTTCGCTCTGCAGTGCTTGAGCAATTGCGTGCGCAAGGTCTGCAGGTTCAGCGGCTTGACCAGCCAGGCATTCATGCCCACGGCCGCGCAGCGTTCACCTTCCTCGCGCAGGGCATTGGCAGTGACGCCGATAATGGGCACCTGAGTATCCCGTTGGCGCAAGGCCGAGGCCAGTTCGTAGCCATTGGTGATTGGCATGTTGACGTCGGTCAGGACCAGGTCGAACCGCCCGGGCAGCCATTGGGCCAGCGCCTGTTCACCATTGTCGGCAACCGTTACGGTACAACCCAGCGCTTCCAGTTGTTCCTTGATGATCGCCTGGTTGATCGGATTGTCTTCAGCCACCAGTACCCGCAGGTTCAGGGCCAGGGCCTGGTGCGGCACCGGTGCCTGGTGTTGGGGGTTGCCCCCTTGCTGCGCCAGGTAGACCGCCCAGGCGATAGCGCGCACATCGTGGGCATCGACTTCCCAGCCTTGGGCCGAATGCTGCGGCGGGTTACGGGCGCCTGCGGCGGCGATAATCCGCGCTCCGGGCCAGGGCGTTTCGTTGCCCAGCGGCAACATATCCACCAACAGTGTCGAGGCCGCTGCCGGTTTCATCTCGGCACCTGCGGGCCAGGCTTGTGCGCCCAGGCGATTGAGCCAGGTGCACAGGTGCTGCGCCAGCTCCTGGGTCGGAGCACGCACGCAAACCGGCGCAGCGCCCGGCTCGAACGCCGGGCAATCGGCCAGCTCGCCCGGTCGGCACTCAAGTGCCAGTTGCAGGGAAAAACTGCTGCCCAGGCCAGGTTCGCTGACGACCTTGAGCTGGCCGGCCATCAATTCACACAGCCACCAGCAAATTGCCAGGCCCAACCCTGCACCGGCTTCACTGGAGGCGTCGCGCACCTGGTAGAACGGATCGAACAACTGCGCCTGCTGGGCCTGGGAAATACCGATGCCCGAGTCGCTGACCTGCCACTGCAGGCTGGCTTCCTCGCCACTGCGTTGCAGTACCCGCAGGCGCAGCACCACCCGGCCGTGATCGGTGAACTTGATCGCGTTGCTCAAGAGGTTATTGAGGATTTGCCGGATGCGCAGCGGATCGCCGCGCACCCGGTCAGGGAGTGTGGCGTCAATGCAGGCATAGAGCTGCAACCCCTTGGCCTGGGCGGAGGCGCTGTAGGTGCGCACGGTGTCTTCGGTCAGTTCCAGGGGGCAGAAGTCCTGGGCTTCCAGGGTCATTTGCCCGGACTCGATCTTCGACACGTCCAGTACATCGCTGATCAACTGGAACAAGGTTGCCGAGGAACGCTGGATGGTGTCCAGGTACTGCTGCTGACGCGGCTCAAGCGCCGTCAGCCCCAGCAATTCGAGGGTGCCCAGCACGCCGTACAGCGGCGTGCGGATCTCGTGGCTCATGGTCGCCAGGAACCGGGTCTTGGCTTCGTTGGCCGAGTCGGCGGCTTTGCGTGCCTGTTCCAGCGCCACGGCGTCCTCGACCCGGCGGGTGACATCATGGATGGCGCACAGCCAGACATCCTGGCCGTGATAGCGGGTGGAAATGAAATCGACGTGCAGGTGACGGCCGTCGACCTCAAGGTCGGTCTGCCCGGAGCGGGTAAGGTCGTGCTGGCGGTTGAGGGCGTTGATCAGCTTGGCACTGTCCTGCCATTGCTGGGCGCGCGGGTTCTCCATCAACACCTGATGATCGCTGCGGCGGACCACGCACAGGCCGGTCGGCGCGGTGTCGATGACCGTGCGGCTGAACGCCTCGCTTTCGGCGATGCTCTCATGGGCCTGGTGGGCCGGCAGCACCACCCGGCGTTTGTACCAGCGGTTGAAGGCCCAGCCGCCGCCCAGCGCCGCCAGCAGCGCCAGCAACAGGCCAAGCAACGGCCAACGGGCGTAATTGAGGAAACTATTGATACTGATGACGTAGATCCCCGTCCAGGGTTGCCCCTGGGTGCTGGATACCTTGAACACCAGCCCGTCACTGTTGAAGTTCAGCCCTTCATGCAGGTGCAGTTCAGGCTTCACCGCACCGATCAGCGCTTCGCCGGAGGGGGCGATCAGGGTGAAATGGTCGTAGATCGTCCACTGCATGATCCGCTCGACGTCGTTGACCTGGGACAGGTTCAGCAGAGACGCGACTACCACCCAGGGGCTGGCACCCTGGATGTTCAGATGAGTCGAGGACAGGTCGAGATTGACGTAGCCGAGCACGGACGGGATGGCAACGTTATCGGATGCTTCGTTGTACTGCACCCAGTGAACCTGGTTGTCCAGCGGCTTGGGATTGTTGTCGTGCAGCCGCTGCAGCACCTGCTTCATCACTGCGACGAACTCGCCACCCTGTATCTGACCTGCGTCGCGCAAGCGTCCGGCGGCGGGCACGGCAATGTCGAAGTTGTCCGGAACGTTGAACAGGAACACCTGTGGTGACTGAAAGTGCGAGGCAGACCAGAAGGCGCTGTAGTAATCGGCCAGGTGCGCCCCGAGGGTAAAGACTTTCGCCTGTTGGCTCGGTGCAACACTGTCCGGGTTGATCTTCACGCTGAACGGCAACGAGAACGAAAACTGTTGCCCCTGATAGATGTCAGGGCCCTCATCGGGCAGTGCCTTTTGCAGCGATATGGGTGAGACCAGTGAGTCCAGCAGCTCACCTTTGGCACTCTGCGCAGACACCGTGTCGAGAAAGGCTTCCTGCTCGCGCAGGTTTTCCAGCACCCGGGCAAAGTGGAACCGCACCGTGTCGTGCTGTTCTTCGAGCGTGCGCTGCACCCCCCAATAGCTGATGCCCATCAACAGCAGTACGGTGGTGCACAGCACGGTCAGGCCTCTGTTCAGGCGCAGCGAGCTGTTGGCCAGCTTCTCGAAGAAAGCGTTGGGATGATTCATCGCGGGGCCACCCGGTAGGTGAGCGCAAAGCGGTTGTGCACGGAGACCTCGAAGCAAGAGACGTTCAAACGCACATGCCTGCGGGTCAATACGCGCTTGCCGGACCGTCATGGGTCAACAACTGCTGGAACTGACTCGAAGACACGGCTTGGGAAATCAGGAAACCCTGGACCTGAGTGCAGTCGATTTTACGCAACAGAGCAAGTTCCTGCGCGGTTTCTACACCTTCGGCCACGACGGTCAGCCCCAATTGCCGGCCCAGTGCGACAATGCTGGTCAACGCCTGGGCCAGCTCTTCGTTCTCGTTGCAGCCCTGGACCAGCGCCCGATCGATCTTCAGCTCGGTAAAAGGCGTCGACACCAGGTTCATGTAGGAGCTGTAGCCCTTGCCGAAATCATCTTGCGACAGGCCGAACCCCATGATCCGCAGCCGGCAGGCGCCGGCGTAGAAATTGCTGATGTCCTGCGGTACCGAGCACTCCATCAGCTCGAAGCAGATTTTCCCCGGTACCCCTTGCTGATCGTGAACAAACGCCAGAATGCGATCGGCCAGGTCATGGCTGTTGAGCAGGTGGGTGGGCAGGTTGATGGACACCGGAATGTCATAGCCCTGCTCACGCCACTGCGCCTGGGCCTTGATCGCCTGGCCCAGCACGTGCCACAACAGGGGTTCTTCCAGGCCGTAAAGCTTGAGCGCGGTGAGGAACATGCCCGGCAACAGCACCCCGTACTCGGGGTGCATCCAGCGCACCAGTGCCTCGGCGGCGACGATGCGACCATTGGCCAGGGCCTTCTTGGGTTGAAACCAGGCCTGCAGCTGACCGTTGTCGAGGGCATCGAGGATCGCCTGGCGCTCGAAGCCCGGGGTGGGCTCGGGCTGCGCGGCATTGCGCAAGCCCATGAGTTGATCGGTCAGGCTGCGCAGGGCGGCGGCCTTGACCGGTTTCGAGATCAGGCCGATGACCTTCACTCCCAGGTTGCGCGCCACCAGGCTGGCCGCCATCAGCATACGCCGCGAGGTTGCACTCATGATTGCCAGGGCTGGCCTGCAGCGCAGGGCTGCCAGGCCCTGGATGAACTGCACGCCATCCATGCCGGGCATCAGCAGGTCGGTGAGGACCAGGTCGAACTGACGTCGCTTCAAGCGCGCGAGCGCTTCGGCGCCATCGCATGCCACCTCCAGATGGAAATCACCCAGTTCGCTGAACAGGTGTTGCAGGTACAGGTGCTGGAAGGGGTGGTCTTCGACAATCAGAATGCTACAGGGCTTCATGGGGAGTTCTTTCATAAGGCGCCAGGTAATTGAACAGGGCTCTGAGCGTGAAAGGCTTGACCAGGCAGTGGTTCATACCCGCCGCCAGGCACAAGGCCGCTTCACCGCGCAGGGCGTTGGCGGTGGCACCGATGATGGGCGCCGTGCAGCCCAGGCGACGCAGCTCCCGAGCCAGCTCGTAACCATTGAGCCCAGGCATGTTGACGTCGCTGAGGACCGCGTCGAATTTTCCGTTGTCCCAGAGCGACAAGGCCTCGTTGCCATTGGCGGCCAGCTCCACGGTGCAGCCGAGCTCTTCCAGTTGATCGCGCAGGATCAGTTGATTGATCACGTTGTCTTCGGCGACCAGGATGTGCAGGTTCAGCTGCTTGAGGTCGAACGGATCGAACGCCTCCCGGGGGCTTGCCACCCACAGCCCTTGGGCCAGGCTGACGGCCTGGTGAATGGCCGGCAAGTCGTTGAGGTTGACCTTCCAGGCGCCGGACATGATCTGCGGTTCGTTGCTGCCATCGCCGCAGGCCAGCACCAGCGGGCCGAGCCAATGAGGCTCCAGGCGCTGCTCGAAAGCGCTGGCGTGCAGTTCGATCAGGACACTTTGCGTGGCAAGGTCGGCGCTGGGCGGGCGACCGATTTGCGGACGGGCGCCCCAGCGACGCAACCAGCCACTGACGACCTCGGCCAGTTCGCGGATCGGTGAAACCACATGGACGATCTCCGGCAGCAGGCTGGGCATGGTGCTTGGCAGGGTATTGCCCGAGGGTTGCTCCAGTGGCAGGGTCAGGGAAAAACTGCTGCCCAGCCCCAGTTCGCTGACCATGCGGATACTGCCGTTCATCAAATGGGTCAGGCGCTGGCAGATGGGCAGACCAAGCCCCGTACCCGCCACCACATTGGTGTTGCCATCGATCTGGTAGAACGGATCGAAAATCAACGCCTGATCGTCCTGGCTGATCCCTTTGCCGGTGTCCGAGACTTGCCATTGCAAGGTAGCGCGCTCGCCTTCGCGGCACAGCAGCCTGACCCGCAGGACCACCCGTCCGGCGTCGGTGAACTTTACGGCGTTGTTCAGCAGGTTGTTGAGGATCTGGCGGATTCTCGTGGCATCGCCGATAACCCGCTCCGGCAACTGCGGGTCCAGGCAGGCATACAGCTGCAAGCCTTTGCTGCGGGCGGCGGCGGCATAGCTCTGGATGACTTCCTGTACCAGCCCCAGCGGGCAGAACTCGCTCGACTCCAGCACCAACTGGCCCGCTTCGATTTTCGACACGTCCAGCACATCGCAGATCAACTGCAACAAGGTTGCCGAGGAGCCTTCGATCGCCCGCAGATAGTCGCGCTGCTGGACGTCCAGTGGCGTACGCGCGAGCAGTTCCAGGGTGCCCAGCACACCGTACAGCGGGGTGCGGATTTCGTGGCTCATGGTTGCCAGGAACAACGTCTTGGCTTCGTTGGCGGCATCGGCCAGTTGCCGCGCCTGTTGCAGCGCCTCTTCGATCTGGGTACGGGCGCTGATGTCGCTGAAGGCGCACAACAGCACGTCCTCGCCCTTGTAGCGGGTGGGCGAGCTGCTCAAGTACAGGTGGCGGCCATCGGCGGTTTCAAAATAGTCGGTGAAGGTCGCCGACGTGCCAGCAAAGGCCTGGCAAATCCAGCCGGGGCACAACTGCTCGCGCTCACCGCCCTGGCCCAGCCACTGTTGGGACAGAGTGTTTTCCAGCACCACCTGGCCATCGGCGCGGCGCAGTACGCACAGCGCCACAGGGGCGGTCTGGATCACGTCGCGGCTGAACAGCTCGCTTTCGACCACGGCCTGGATCCGGTGGATGGTCGGGGTGATGAAACGATGCTCCAGGCGCCGGATCAGCAGCCACACCAGGCTGATACTCAGCAGGCAGAACAGCAGGGCGCCCAACAGTTGCGATACCAGCGCGGCGAGCAGCGCCTGCAGACTGATGGAATACACCAGTTGCCAGTCGGATGACTTGAGTTGTTTGCGAATCACCAGGTGATCGGGCAGCCAGCGTTCGCCAACCAGCCCGAAGAAGTTCTCGCGCTGCAGTTGCAACAGGTTCTGGCTCAAGTGTGCGCTGTGGCTATTGGTAAACAACAGCATGCCCTGGGCGTTGAACATCATGAACTCGCCGGCGCTCTGGTCGTTCAAGGCGCTGGAGACTTTACGGCCATCCATTTCCAGGCCCAGCCAGCCGGAGTCCACGTCACGTTCGTCCAGACGGATGAAAATGTACAGCTGTGCATGCTTGGCCGATTGATGAGTCAGCCAAAGCTCTTCGTGGGGTGAGTTGTTTTCGCGCTTCAAGGTTTCCAGGCTTTTGAGCATCGCCTGAGGAAAGGTTCTCGGCATCGGCGTCGCGGTGTACAGGCGTTTTACCTGTGCGTCGGTGCCGCTGCTGACGTAAATCAGATTGACCTGCTTGGCTTTCAAGTTGTCGCGCATGCGCTGGGTCAGCCCGATGCGCCACTGCTTGCCGGGCGTGGTGCCCAGCAGCAGGTGGATTTCTTCATCGGACATCGGTGGCACGCTTCGGGATTTACGCGTGGCCGACAGGCTGAGGCTCTCGAGCAGGGCCTGGCGGGTGGTGAAAAACGTATGGGCCTCGGCGATCGCGCTGCTCATGTAGCCGCGACGCTGCGACACTTCATTGGTGAAGGTGAACAACAAAAAGTTGTACACCCCGCCCAGAATGCCGATCAGCAACACCACAGCGAAAATGCGCAACAAGCGTCGCGCCGCATGGGGGGTGGAAAGGATCGGGTTGATCTGATGCAGGTACGTCTTCAATCTCATGCCGGCACTTTAGGCACGCGGGGGTGCCGGCGATATAAGACGATCCTTAATTGACTACAGGTAGCTCATGATGAAGGTCACGGCAGTGTTGGCGCTGCCTGCTTCAAGGTGGTCTTCGGCCAGGCGGTAGTAGGCGGCGGCCAAGGGGATCTTGAAGTCGGTACCCAAGGGGTCGAAGCCATTGAACGGATACGAGGTGTCCAGGGCAATGGGTTGTCCTGAATCGTTCATCAACTGCAAGCCGATGCCCTTGGCCGTGGATTCGCCATTCAGTGCCACGACACCGTTTTTTGCATCGATGACCCGAGTGGTGGCCTTGAGTTGGTACGTCACTTTCTTGATGCCGCGCTGGCACTGGTTCAGGGCAATGTTGAACTTGATCACCCGCGGGGTATCGCCACTTTTTTCGAATTCCTGCAGGCGGTAGTCGTCACCCATCGATACCGGCACCGAGGGTGTTTGGCAGGAGGCGGTATTCAGGTGAATGGGCTTGAGCAGGTTGAACTTGATGAACACCAGGTCAGTAACTTGCAGGTTGCCCAGAAAACCGGCGGGAATTTCGTTGGTCGCTGACAAATCGCCGGATTTGAACACTTCGAGCGTGTAGTTACCGCCGTTGGTTGTATAGATCCCTGCGCCCAAGCTAAACAGCGGTGGCATGTAGGGGATGTTCGGGTTGGGGGTGCCCACGCGAAATGAAAGCCCGCTCTTGCCCAGGGGGTAAGTACTGTCTACCGGTACACCCAGGGCAGGGTTTATGGCGAATCCGTATCGTGTTGCTGCCGCACACGTGAAGACATGCTCTGCTGAGTTAAGGCTTTGCTGATAAACGATAGTGCCAATGGGGGCGTCCTGGGGGATCGTCAAGCTGTCAGCGGTCAAACCGGCGCCGAAGTTCAGCGTGACCTCTTTGTTGTACTTGTCACTATAGACAAAGGTGCAATTGGCAGCCATTGCATCGGGGCCGACTGCCCATGCGACTACACAAGCGATGCCCAATAAAACGCGCTGCCAGGTTGAAAAATCCATGGTGATGACGGTACACGGTGATGAAGATGCGATGCATCTCTAGTGTCCATGCCCAGACGCGAACATCAGGCGATTCTTAGAGTGTATCGCCGCTGTTGGCGCAACTAGGCAAACGACCCCGTGCGTACCTCGCCGCCCCGTACATAACGCGCCACCAGCACACCGCTGGGCAAGGGTGAAATCGACAGCGCGCCGATCATCTGTGTACTATCGCGCCCAGGCCAATGCTGCCTGCCGCTCGCGCCCACAAGGGCATGGTGAAAGCATGTAAAGAAGCACCCGAACCCTGTCGCTTTTCTTGCAGTCGAGGTTTGGCAACGCGAGCACCACACGGCCTCGGCTTCAGGAGGAACGATGATTTCAAACGAGCAAGCCAAACAGATGGCCAAGCGCCTGCGCGTGTCGCTGCAAGCGCATAGCCCAGCGCTTTCACACGCTGCTGCGCTGGAACTGGTGGCGCAGCAACTGGGCTACAAGGACTGGAACACCGCCGCCGCGCTGTTGCCCCCAGACACCCCGCCAGCGGCGATCCGCTTCGACAAGCCCATCCCCATCCTGCGCAGTTTCGACGAAGCCAAGGCCCGCGAGTTCTACCTGGGTTTTCTCGGTTTCAGCGTCGAGTTCGAGCACCGCTTCGAGGCCGATTTGCCGCTGTACCTGGGCATCAACCGCGATGGCCTGCAGTTGCACCTGTCCGAGCATCACGGCGATGCCAGCCCGGGGGCGACGATCTTCGTGCCCATGCACAATATCGAGCAACTGCGCGACGAACTGCAGGCCAAGCGCTACGGCTATGGCCGGCCGGACATCGTCGAGCAGGGCTGGGGCAAGGTGCTGGAGGTCTATGATCCGTTTGGCAACCGGATTCGCTTCTGCCAGAGCTGATGGACCCTGATAGAGCTGTGCTGGCCTCATCGCGGGTCAAGCCCGCTCCTACAGGAGCGAGCTTGACCCGCGATTGAGCGCGAAGTGGCTCAACGCACGCGCTGGGCAATCCACTGCCGGTACTGGCGGGCGCGCAGCGCATTGCCCAGTTGCTGGCCGATCAGCGCCCACAGCGGCGATACCTGCGGGCGGGGCGCCTTGCCCTGGCTGAGCTTGCGCAGCTGGAACTTGACCAGGGCCATGTTGGCCAGCGATGCCAGCGGCTTGTTCTTCCAGGTGATCGGCGCCAGCGCCGGCGCCGTGCCCTTGCCTTGCTGCCAGGCGCGGGGCAGGTTGGGGTCGATGGCCAGCGCCGTGCCGATGCCGACCATGGCCACGCCACTGTCGACCACCTGCTGGGCCACCGGCAGGCGACGGATGCCGCCAGTGACCATCAGCGGCATGCTCGCCACCTTCTGTACGTCGCGGGCGAACTCCAGGAAGTAGGCTTCCCGGGCCAGGGTGCGTCCGTCGCGAGCCTCGCCCTGCATGGCCGGGGCTTCGTAACTGCCACCGGACAATTCCACCAGGTCGACGCCCCGGCCGTTGAGCAGTTGCACCACCTGGCGGGCATCGTCGGCACTGAAGCCGCCGCGTTGAAAGTCGGCGGAGTTGAGCTTGACCGCCACGGCAAACTGCGGCGCCACCACGGCGCGCACCGCCTTGACGATCTCCAGCAGCAGCCGTGCACGGTTTTCCAGCGAGCCGCCCCAGGCGTCGTTGCGCTTGTTGCTCAGCGGCGAGAGGAACTGGCTCAGCAGGTAACCATGCGCGGCATGAATCTCAACCCCGGTGAAGCCGGCCTGTTCGGCCAGTTGCGCGGTACGGGCAAAGCGCTGGATGACCTCGACGATCACCGCTTCGGTCATCGCCTGGGGCGTGTTGAAGTGTTTGGACAGTTTGCCCATTTCCAGCGCCACCGCCGAAGGTGCCCAGGTCGGTTGACCGAGGTTGGCCGGCATCTGCCGCCCGGGGTGGTTGATCTGCAGCCAGAACTGCGCCCCATGGCTACGGCCGACGCTGGCCCAGCGCTTGAACTTGGCCAGTTGCCGGTCATCTTCGAGCACCACACCGCCCGGGCCGGTCATGGCGCGGCTGTCGACCATCACATTGCCGCTGATCAGCAGGCCCGCGCCACCGTCGGCCCAGGCCTGGTACAAACGCAGCAACTCTGCGGACGGCGCCTGGTCGGCGTCGGCCATGTTCTCTTCCATCGCGGCCTTGGCCAGGCGGTTGGGGATCACGCTTGCGTTGGGCAATGTCAGCTTGTCGAACACGTTCATGGGGAGTGCCTCGTTTGATCGTGTTCAAACCATAACCTTAAAGTTAACTTTAATGTCAACAGGCTTTTTCAGGGGGTGAAGCAGGGTGCCAGGGCAGGGCCCTGGCACCGCAGTATCAGCTGCGTATGAAGGCCAGCAGGTCGGCGTTGATGATATCGGCATGGGTGGTGGGCATGCCGTGGGGGTAGCCCTTGTAGGTTTTCAGGGTACTGTTGCTGAGCAGCCTGGCCGACAGCAGGCCTGAATTTTCATAGGGCACGATCTGGTCATCGTCGCCGTGCATCACCAGCACTGGCAGGGTGAGGCGCTTCAAGTCCTCGGTAAAGTCGGTCTGCGAGAAGGCGACGATGCCGTCGTAGTGGGCCTTGGCGCTGCCCATCATGCCCTGGCGCCACCAGTTGAGGATCACCCCTTGCGAAGGTGTCGCCCCGGGGCGGTTGTAGCCGTAAAACGGCCCGGCGGGAATGTCGTGGTAGAACTGCGCGCGGTTGGCCGCCAGTTGCGCCTGCAGGTCGTCGAACACCGACTTGGGCAGGCCGCCGGGGTTGCTGGCGGTCTGCACCATCAACGGTGGCACCGCCGCCAGGATCGCCGCCTTGCTGGCGCGGTCCTGGCCGTGGCGGGCCAGGTAATGCACCACCTCGCCGCCGCCGGTGGAATGTCCGACATGCACTGCGCCGCGTACCCCCAGGTGATCGACCAGCGCCGCCACGTCATCGGCGTAATGGTCCATGTCGTGGCCATCCCAGACCTGGCTGGAGCGCCCGTGGCCGCGGCGGTCATGGGCGATAACCCGATAACCCTGGGCCAGGAAGAACAGCATCTGCGCATCCCAGTCGTCACCGCTGAGCGGCCAACCGTGGTGGAAGAAAATCACCTGGGCGTCGCGCGGGCCCCAGTCCTTATAGAAGATTTCAACGCCGTCTTTGGTTGTGACGAATGCCATGTTCGTTGCTCCTCTGTGATGTGTTTGCTGCGTCCTAGGGTTAAAGTAAGGTTTAAGGTCACTGCCCTGTTGAAGGCGAGCTATGAGAATAGGAGAACTGGCGAAACGCAGCGGCCTGAGTGCCTCGCGAATTCGCTTTTACGAGACCAGCGGCCTGATCAGATCGGTGGTGCGCAAGGCCAACGGCTATCGCGACTACGCCCCGCAAGCGCTGTGGACCCTGCAGATCATCACCAGCGCCCAGGGCGCAGGGTTTAGCCTTGAGGAGATTCGTCAGCTGCTGCCGGCCAATGCCGACGGCTGGCAGCATGACGCGCTGCTGGCCGGGCTCAAGCGCAAGGTCGCCGAGATCGAAGTACTGCAAGCGCAACTGGCGCAGAACCGCGAGCAGTTGCTGGTGGCCATCGACAGTATCGAAAACCGCCCCGAGGACCGCGACTGCACCGACAATGCCAGGATGCTGATGGAACGGCTGCTGGAACAGGGGCGAGCGGGGCAGGCGTGAATGCTTTGGGGATCAGCGCTGACGCTGCAGCCCCTCTGCGCCAACCGCGCCAGCCGGCAACCCTTCGACAAATGCCGCAATCTGGCGGCTGCCGCGCACATGCACCACCGGTACCTGCGGGCCGATGGCCTCGCGCACCGCCTCGATCCCCGGGCGATAACCGCGATTGAAGGTCCAGACAAACTTCAAGAAAGTCAGAAACGCCCGGTCGAGCTTTTCGCTGCAGCCGTCCGCCAGGTCAGGCCGAGGGCGATTCAACACACTGCGCTTGATCACCCGCATCAAGCAGGTCAGGCGCGGCGTATCCAGCCAGATCACCAGGTCAGCCCGGGGCAGGCGCAGGTCAAACGTGCGTCGCGCATAGTTGCCTTCACACACCCAGGTGTCCTGCGACACCGCCTCGCGCACCCGCGAGCGGAACTGCTCGGCATCGGGTTCGACCCAGCCGGGTTCCCAGAACAGCCTGTCCAGGTGCACCACCGGCAAGCCCAGTTGTTTGCCGAGGGCGCGGGCGAGGGTGGACTTTCCGCTGCCAGCGTTGCCCAGAATGACGATCCGTTGCATGAGGGACTACCTTGTCGGGAAAAAAAGCCGGCGATTGTGCCGGTTTTGCCGGGGAAATTAAACAAGGACTGGCGGCACGCCATCGCCGCTGTGGTGGTGTGATGCCGTTGCGCTAACGATGAAAGTCCCATGCACGTCGGCGCGAATATGGGCTTTAATGTCCGTGCAACGCACCTGTGCTCAACATTGGATTTCGACCGCATGCGAGAGGGGCCCAACAGCCCGCTTCAGAATGCTATGCGCTTGTCCGATCAAGGAAGATAACAACATTGAAAACAGCTTTCGGCGCCCTGTTTCTGATCTGCCTGACTGCCAGCGCATTCGCTGACGATAACCCGGTTGGCTTCCAGTCCTCCACGCTGCTGGACACGCATAATAATCGCACGCTGGAGATGGTCGTCTGGTACCCCAGTGCAACCACCGCCACCACGCAATTGATCGCCGATAATGCAGTGTTTGTCGGTGCCTCTGCCGTTCGTAACACGCCACCGGCTGCTGGCGAACACCCATTGGTAGTGCTCTCCCATGGTTTTGGGGGCAACTGGGGCAACCAGACCTGGCTTGCCAGTGCGCTGGCCCACAAGGGTTACATCGTCGCCGCGGTCAACCACCCCGGCACCACTAGCCGTGACCGTAGCCCTCAAGCAGCGGCGCAGTTATGGCAACGGCCCGTGGATCTGAGCCGAGCCATTGAAGCGGTCACGACTCAACCTGAAAAATTTGGCCAGGTCGCGGAGCGCCGAATTGCGGTAGTGGGCCATTCACTGGGTGGCTGGACCGCCATGGAGATCGTCGGGGCTCGTTTCGACCCAGACCGATTTGACCGTGACTGCAAAGCCCACCCGCAGTTGGTCAGTTGCACCGTTTATCAACAGATGAACGCCGAAAGCACTTCAGCATTGAAGGCCGGGTTGGCCGGTGATTTGCGCGATAAACGCGTCACTGCGGTGGTTACACTGGACCTGGGCCTTTCACGCGGGCTGACCGATGAAAGCCTTGCGGCGCTGCCGGTACCAGCGCTAGTGATCGCTGCCGGCGTACCGTCGCAAGAGCTCCCCGCTCAGTTGGAGTCCGCCAACTTGGCCAAACGCCTGCCCCAAGCGTCAAGCCGTTACGTCGAAATCAGCGACGCAAGCCACTTCAGCTTCATGTCGGTGTGTAAACCTGGTGCGGTGGCAGTGCTCGAAGAAGCAGTACCAGGCGATGGCATCATCTGCCGAGATGGCGACAACGGCCGCCCACGTGGGTTGATCCAGCAGCAGATTACCTCGCTGATCACTGAGTTTCTGACGCAGTCATCTGGCAACAGCGAGGACATGTTGTAAACCATCAGTATTAGGGGGGGCGGTGCTTGTCTACAAAGCCTGCACTGCAGGCTGGGAACCTGGCGAATAGCCTTGATTGTTGACGGGTAACCACTAGCCTTTACCCAGCTTCGCGTCACCCCCTCAAGGCAGGAGAGCACCCATGAGCAAGCCAGGCAATACCGTGATGCTGCGCTTTGATCCGGCATTTGCGTCATTGCGTGACGGCCTTTCGGTTGCCCTGCAGATCGGCGACACGCTGTGGCTGGCCAACGACGAAACCACCAGTCTGGAACGCCTGACCATCCAGTCCGCAGCACCCGGCGAGGCTGTGATGTGCGATGAGCACCACGCCTTCCCGCTCATGGAATACCTGAGCCTGCCCATACCCGATCCAGACGCCGAGATCGACATCGAGGGCCTGGCCTATGCCCCTGACGGGGGGTATCTCTGGGTCGTCGGCTCCCATAGCCTCAAGCGCAAGAAGGCGGATGCCGACAAATCCGCGCAGAAGAACATCAAGCGCCTGTCGACCGTAGAGGCTGACGGCAATCGCTTTCTGCTGGCGCGTCTCCCTGTGGTGCAGCAGAACGACCGCTATGAGCTCGCCGAAAAGGTGGATGGCGATGGACGTACGGCGGCGCAGTTGCATGGCAACGCGCTCGGCAACGACCTGACCGCGGAAATCGCCAAGGACGATCAGCTACGCGACTTTCTGCGCATCCCGGGCAAAGACAACGGTTTCGACATTGAAGGCTTGGCCGTCATCGGCTCGCGCCTGCTGTTGGGGCTTCGGGGGCCAGTGCTGCGCGGCTGGACCGTGCTGCTGGAGATCGAACCCGAAGCCGACGGCGACTCGACCGACACCCTGGTGCTGAAGAAGATCGGCCCGGGTGGGCGTCGCTACCGCAAACACTTTTTTTCGCTCAATGGCCTGGGGGTGCGAGACCTGTGCACCCGCGGCGACGACCTGCTGATTCTGGCGGGGCCGACCATGGACCTGGACGGCCCGGTCACGGTGTTCCGTTGGCGCGGCGGCTTCGCAGCCGATGAAGAGCAGGTGGTGTTCGCCGATCAATTGGAGACGGTGCTGGAGGCGCCGTTCGGCAAAGGCGACGACCATGCAGAGGGCATGTGTTTGTTCAAATCGGCTGAGGAGAGCAGGGAGCTTTTGCTGATCGTTTACGACGCTGCCGCGCAGCGTCGTAAACACGGTGACCGGAGTGTCGAAGGGGACCTGTTTACCCTCGATTAACGGCGGCGCACTCGCCAGGCAAGGTCGGAGCGCCGCACACTATCGTGCTAGCGCTATTCGTCCACGCTGACACCCGATCCGCCTAATTCGCTAGGGACATCCTTCAGCTTGGGCAACCCGTCTTTGATGCGCAGGTGGGTCTCCTGATAGTGGACGTGAACGCCTGGCGAATACGCGAAATCCGGGATGACGGCGGCATACACGTCGATGAGCCCCATCCCCGGGTGTTCGGTGAAAATATGCCCGCCGCAATGCTTGCACCATTTGCGAAAACTCTGCGGTGTCTTGTTGTAAGTGCCAATGTTCTCAGCCCCCCGCGTTACTTGCACTGCCTCGGGTTTCCACAGCGTGAAGGCATTGACCGGCGCGGCTGACCAATGTCGACACGACTCGCAATGGCAATAGCCCATTGCGGCTGGCTCACCGCTGACGGTGAACTCGACTGCGCCGCAAAAACAACTGCCCTTGTAAGACTTTTGAATGCTCATGGAATGACTCCTTGATCAGTTGCTACACACATCGCTGAAGTGGGAATGGATCGCCTGAGGGTCGGTTAGCTTCATCCGTCGGTGAAGCGCACCGCTGTCGCCGGCGTGCGTCGCACCTGCAACTGGAAAATGTCAGGGCGCGCATAGTGCCCGGTGACGTCAAGCGCCCGCCGCGCCGGCGCCACGAGTGACACGTCAATGTCTGCATACAGAATGCCTGCCTCTCGGTGTAATGGACCGGCTGTGATCCGGCCTTGCGGGTTGACCACCACCGAGTCGCCGTCGTTGATCCACTCTTGCGGATCGGGAAACAGTTGCGTGCGCGCCGGAAAGTCATCGGGAATGTCGCTGCCGCGCAACGCGGTGCCACTGCCGAGCACCCAGCATCGACCTTCGAGTGCAATGTGACGCATCGTGCTGATCCAGCCCTCGCCGGTGTCGTACGTGGGGGCGACGTAGATTTCCACTCCTTGGGCATACAAAGAATAGCGCGCCAAGGGCATGTAGTTTTCCCAGCAGATGAGCGCACCAATGCGCCCGATGGGTGTATCGACCGTACGCAACCCTGACGCATCACCGAAACCATGGACCATGCGCTCGGGGTTCGTTGGCATCAGCTTGCGATGCCGGTTGAGCACTTCGCCGTTCGTACCGATAACGACTACGCTGTTGTAGAGCGTGCCGCCGCCATTACGCCGGTCGCATTCATTGATACCGCATACGATTGTCACGGCGTTAGCGCTGGCGGCCTCGCACAATTCGTTCAGGTCGCCGTTGGCGATATCAACGGCGTTGGCCAGCAGACGCGTGTGCAACTGGCCGATTACAGCCCCGTCTTTTCCCGCCGCCAGCCGCCAGATCCACGACGGGTAACCTGGAATGTACGATTCGGGCAAAACGATCAGCGAGGCGCCCGCCGCCGCGGCCTCAGCGACCGATTGCACGGCCCGGGCGATGGTCGCGCTGCGATCGAGCAGCACGGGCGGACGCTGAATAATGGCTATCTTGGTCATGGCGTTCTCCTGAGGCGGTGGCTTTCACAGGTTTCAGCGTGCACGCGTCGAAGGCACGAGGCTAGTTCAGAATCTGAAGCGTTGTAGTTGCGGAGTACAGGCGATGGATGAAAGCTACGGTCAGTTCTGCACGGTCGCGCGCGGTGCCGAAGCACTGTGCGAGCGCTGGACGCCTTTGGTCGTGCGCGAGCTGCTATGCGGCAGCAAGCGCTTCAATGAACTGCACCGCGGCGTACCACGGATGTCCACCAGCTTGCTGGCACAGCGGCTGCGCCACTTGGAAGCTATCGGTGTCGTACATCGCACGGCCGCAGGCAAAGTCTGGGAGTACAGCCTGACCGAGGCAGGCGAGGATTTGCGCCCCATCATAATGGCGCTAGGCCATTGGGGGGCGCGCTGGATAGGGAGTCGCCTTCGCGATAACGAACTCGACGCGGGCCTGCTCATGTGGGACGTGCGCCGGTTTGCGCGCATCGAGCTGTTCCCGTCCCGGTCGGTGGTCATCCACTTCAGGTTCCGAGACGCGCGCTCCGGCGAGCAAGCGTGGTGGCTGGTGGTCGAACAGGGTGTGGCAGATCTGTGCCGCGACGACCCGGGACGCGAACTCACGCTCGTCGTGGACTCAAGCGTGCGCGCGTTGACCGAAGTGTGGACAGGCGACCGCACACCCAGGGAGGTGCTTCAGTCGCGGGAGTTGCGTGTAGACGGCGCTGAGCAGGATGCGGAAAACTTGTGGCGCTGGCTTGGCACGAGTGCGTTCGCCGGTACCCGGAGCGCTGCAATCCAGCCTGTGCAATAGCCATCGAGAAAGGTAAGCGTTCGACCGTCCGCTTCTGGCCGTTAGCAGCCTGTCACGACTGCTCGCCAACACCCCTTGGCTGCCCATCACCCACAGCAGTTTCTGCAAATCGCTGCCCGGGTATGCAGAACACCCGCTAGCGGCTTCCCGATCATGCACTTTGCATGATGGGAATGCTCTGCAATCGCTGCAACATATTGAATTCACAGGCATTACCAATTGAGCAGGCTTGGCACAGGGCATGCACCCGTTCTACTGAACATTCGATGTTCCTCACGGGAGCTCAAAAACAATGATTACAACATCAGAAACCCACTCGACCACCATCGCCGAAGTGGAAAACCGCTCCGGCGTGTCATGGCCGGCAATTTTTGCAGGCGCGGCAGGTGCGGCGGCGTTGTCGCTGATACTGGTACTGCTCGGTTTTGGGCTGGGCTTTTCGGCCGTTTCTCCGTGGCCTGGCGACGGAATGAGCGCCAAGAGCCTGGGAATATCCACGATTGTCTGGCTGGCGCTGACCCAGATTATCGCTTCCGGCCTGGGGGGGTACCTGGCGGGTCGCCTGCGGGTCAAGTGGGCGAGCGTGCAGGGTGATGAGGTTTACTTTCGCGATACGGCCCATGGCTTTCTGGCATGGGCCGTTGCCACGCTGGTAACGGCAACGCTGGTGGTCGGTTCGGTCAGCAGTATCGTGGGCGGTGGGGTGCAGGCAGGTGCTCAAGTTGCAGCGGGCGCCGCAGGCGGCATCACGTCAGCAGCGTCGGCTGCCGCTAGCACCACGGACAGCGACCCCTATGGCTACTTTGTCGACAGCCTTTTTCGTGGCGATAGCACTGTAGCGGTCAATGAGGATGCAACCCAGGGGGTGGTAACCCGGATCATGACTCGCTCGTTGCGCAGCGGCGGGCAGCTTAAGGCCGAAGACCGACTGTACCTGGCGCAACTGGTCAGCCAGCGCACCAACCTGACCCCGGCCCAAGCCGAGCAGCGGGTCGACGAGGTGTTCGCCCAGGCGCGTCAGGCAATAGACGACGCCAAAAGGGTTGCCCGTGAAGCGGCCGATGCCGCCAGCAAGGTGGCTGCGGTGTCGGCATTGTGGATGTTCATCGCTTTGTTGTGCGGGGCATTTTTCGCCAGTCTCGCCGCAACCTATGGTGGCCGCCGTCGCGATGCGGTGATGCCGGTCGATGACTATATCAACGCCCGAGTCCGTTGAACCGAGGAGAACTATCATGCGTTCGCTACTGTTGTTCATGTTGGGTGTGCCTATTCCCGTGATCATCCTGATCGCACTGTTTATGCATTGATTGCCAGGCGATGTCGGCGGCCTTGCCGCCGACACCTGTACTCCCGCGCCATCCCTCAAAAAAACTGCAGCCACCCCTCACTTTTTTGAATTACCACCCGCCAGCCCAACCCCGGCAAAATCCCCGCCCACGCAACACCCAAAAAATTCCATCTCCACGGACGGAGCCCATTGGTATTGCCCCTCGCAATACTCAGCCCAGCCATTTTGGCCGGGCTTTTTTTACTGCCCAGGTGCCCGATTTACCCATGTCTACCCGCGGTCTGAACAACTGGTTCAGCCGGCTGCTGCCGGCCTCTCTGAACATCCCCCCGAAAGAATGGCTACGTGCAGGTGTCGGTGCGTTGCTCGGTCTGTTTCTCGCAGGTTTTGCCTGCAGCCTGGCCTTTGGCCCGACAGTGGCACTGCACCTGCTCGGGCCGCTGGCGGCGTCGGCAGTGCTGCTGTTTGCCGTGCACTCCGGGGCGCTGGCGCAGCCCTGGCCCTTTGTTGGCAGCTATGCCAGCGCGACAGCGGTGGGGCTGGTGCTGCATCACTGCTTTGGTTCGGCCTTGTGGGTCGCGGCGCTGGCCCTGGGCGTGGCGATCCTGGTGATGTGCCTGCTGCGCTGCCTGCACCCGCCGGGTGGCGGCGTGGCGGTGAGTGTGGTGTTGGCGGACTCATCGCTGGCGGCGCTGGGTGACCAGGTGTTCGAGCCGATCATGCTCAATGCCCTGGTACTGGTAGCGGTTGCGGTGATCTACAACCGCCTGACCGGGGTGCGCTACCCGAAAACCGCCGCGCCGCGCAAAGACCTGCACCACACCGCCGATGTGTTGCCGGGTGAGCGGGTCGGGGTCAGTGGCGAGGACCTTGACCAGGCGCTGGAAGAGCTCGGCGAGTTTGTCGACGTCACCCGCGATGAGCTCGAACGCATCATCATGGCCACCGAGCAACACGCGCTCAAGCGCAGCCTGGGCGGCATTACCGCCGCTTCGGTGATGTCGCGGGACGTGCAGCTGGCGACGCCGCAGACCACCTTGCAGCAGGCCTGGCAGCTGTTGTCGAGCCACCATTTGCACACCTTGCCGGTGCTGGATGACGCGCGGCGGCTGGTGGGGATTGTCAGCCTGACTGACCTGGTCGGCCCGGCCATGACTCTGGGGCGTTTCAGCTGGCGCGGGTTGTTCGGGCGCCGGCCCAAGGTGCTGCTGGAGCAGATCATGAGCCGGCCGGTGATCACCGTGCGCAGTGACGAGCCGGCGGTGGCGCTGATTCCGTTGCTCAGCGAGCAGGGCCTGCATTGTTTGCCGGTAATGGACGGCGAGGTGCTGGTGGGGGTGATTACCCAGACGGATCTGATTGCCGGGCTCAAGCGACAGTTGTTGAGTGAGGTGGCGCGCTCAGATCACCGGATCCCAGCGCTGTGACCAGTCACTCTCACCGGCCACCACCTCGCGCAGCACCCTGAACGCCTGCTGCAATGCCTCGCTGTCGCGCTCGCGGGCATACACCAGGTAGGTGGGGTAGGTGAACTCCGGTGCTTGCGGCACGCGTTCGAACACGCCGCTGTCCAGGTATGCCTGCACTACGCGGGTCCGAAAGTAGCCGCTGCCGCCGTGTTCGAGGATGTACTGCAGCGCCAGCGGTCCGAGGTTGAAGCTCAGTGCCGGGCGCGCGCATTCGGGCAGGGCGGCGTCGTGGCGGCGGCGGAAGGCCTGGCCCCAGTCGATGTACACGTAGGGCTCGGGTTTGTCCTTGCGGCGGATCCGGATGAGCTTTTCTTCCATCAACTGCTCCACCTGCAGGCCCGGGCCGTAGGTGGGCTGGTAGACCAGCACGGCATCGAGCACGCCCATTTCCACTTTGTGCAGCAAGGATTCGCCGTCGCTGACTTCGCTACGAATGGCGTGGCCGGGCATTTCCCGGTGCAGGGCGCTGACCCAGCCAAGCACCATGGGGTTGCCGAGGCTGACTTCGCCGCCGATGTGCAGCACCTGGTGGCAGCCTTCGGGCAAGGGCAGGTCGCGGCGCGCGGCTTCCCAGGTTTGCACCAGCTGGTTGGCGTAAACCACGAAGGCCTCGCCGTCGGCGGTGAGGCTGGCGCCGCTGCGGCTGCGGATGAACAGCTGGCAGGCGAGTTGCTGTTCGAGCTTTTGTACCCGGGCGGTGATGGCCGTCTGGGTCACGTGCAGGCGCTCGGCGGCGGACACCAGGCTGCCGGTGCGAACGATTTCAAGGAAGGTGCGGGCCAGCTCGATATCCATGGGGGTAGCCTGGTTCTGGGGTGGCTTATTCTAGTGGTATTGCACCGGTTTGGGGCGAGACAAGTACTAGGCACTAGATCGCGGGACAAGCCCGCTCCTGCATCCAGGAATGGCCACGCGGTGGGTGGACTTGACCTCGCGCAGGGCCAGGCTCGACTGGATCGAGGCAATGCCCAGTTGTCGGCGCAGCACCTGCTCGATGAAGTCGCTGTAGGCGTCCAGGTCGGTGGCCAGTACTTGCAGCAGGTAGTCGGCATCGCCGGTGATCTTGTGGCAGGCGATCACCTCCGGCAGTTGCAGTACCACCGCTTCGAAATCATCCGGCGCCTGGTCGCTGTGGGTGGCGAAACGGACCTGGACGAAGGCCATGATTTCCAGACCCAGCAAACGCCGGTCGAGGTTGGCCTGGTAGTCCTTGATCACGCCTTCTTCTTCCAGACGCCTGCGCCTGCGCCAGCAGGGGGTGAGGCTCAATGACAAGCGCTCGCTGAGTTCGGCGTTGGACATGCTCGCGTCCGCCTGGAGCAAGGCGAGGATGGCGCGGTCGGTGTCGTCTAGGGTGACGCTTCTGGATGATTTTTTCGCCATGGCTGCCTCAAGGGGATAATTCGCCTCAAAACGCTAACACGACGAGAAGATAAAGCAAAAAAAGATCAGTGCCGTCGGAATAGGCTATTTGCACACCCACTGATCAAGGCACCTGCGCCATGCTGACCAT
Source organism: Pseudomonas sp. ZL2 (assembly GCF_054788455.1). Taxonomy (NCBI): domain Bacteria; kingdom Pseudomonadati; phylum Pseudomonadota; class Gammaproteobacteria; order Pseudomonadales; family Pseudomonadaceae; genus Pseudomonas; species Pseudomonas sp. ZL2. The sequence goes on from NZ_JBGOGX010000013.1 coordinate 56,877, forward strand.
CTTCAGCCCCGACCACCGCCTGCACCACGGCACCGAACTCAAGGACGGGGTGCTCAAACCTTCGTTCGAACAACCCAGCCGCGCCGATACCGTGTGCGAACGGGTCAGGCTCACTGGCCTGGGCGATGTCGTCTCGCCGCGCGCGTTCGACCGCGCCTGTTACGTCGCAGCGCATAGCGAGCGTTATGTCGCCTTTCTCGAAAATGCCTGGAGCGAATGGACCGCCATCGGTCGCAGCCACGACGCCTTGCCGCTGGTGTGGCCGGTGCGTGATCTGGCCAACGACCGGGTACCGGCGTTCATCGACGGCAAGCTGGGTTTTTTCGCCATGGATGCCGGCGCACCGATTACCGCCACTACCTGGCAGGCGGTGAAAACCAGCGCCGACCTGGCCCTGACCGGCCTGGCCCTGATCAACGAAGGCCAGCACAGCGCCTTTGCCCTGTGCCGGCCACCGGGGCACCACGCCGCACGGGAATACATGGGCGGCTACTGCTATCTGAACAACGCCGCCATCGCCGCCCAGCATAGCCTGACCCTCGGCGCCAAACGGGTGGCGGTGCTGGATGTGGACTTTCACCACGGCAACGGCACGCAGAACATTTTCTATGCACGCAGCGATGTGCTGTTCGCCTCGATCCATGGCGATCCGGCGGTGTCGTACCCGTATTTTTCCGGCGCGACCAGTGAACGAGGCAGCGGCGCAGGCGAAGGCTTCAACCTCAACTATCCGCTGGCCAAAGGCACCCGCTGGTCCGCCTATCAGCAGGCGCTGGAAGATGCCTGCCAGCGCCTGCGCGCCTATGCCCCCGAGCTGCTGGTGATTTCCCTCGGCGTCGACACCTTCAAGGACGACCCCATCAGCCATTTTTTGCTGGAAAGCGAGGACTACTTCGCCATGGGTGCAGCCATCGCCAAAGTCGGGGTGCCGACGCTGTTCGTGATGGAGGGCGGTTACATGGTTGATGAAATCGGCATCAATGCGGTGAACGTGCTGCAGGGCTTCGAAGGCGCTTGCGCCTGAACAACAAAAAAAGATTGCTTCCTTACTGCCTCGACTCGACAACAAAAACCAAGAGATTGAGCTATGAAACCAGTGACCCACGGCCCCCGGCACAGGGGGCTGCAGCGCACCCTGAGCAACCGCCACATTCAGTTGATTTCCCTCGGTGGCGCCATCGGCACCGGGCTGTTCATGGGCTCGGGCAAGGTCATCGCCTTGTCCGGCACCTCGATTCTGCTGATTTACATGATCATCGGATTCTTTCTGTATTTCGTCATGCGGGCGATGGGCGAGTTGCTGCTGTCGGACCTGAAGTTCAAGTCGTTCGCCGATTTTGCCGGCGCTTACATCGGCCCGCGGGCGGCGTTCTTTCTCGGCTGGTCGTACTGGCTGAGCTGGTGCGTGGCGGTGGTGGGCGATGCGGTGGTGGTCGGCGGTTTCTTCCAGCACTGGTACCCGGATCTGCCGGCCTGGATACCGGCAGTCGGCATGATGCTGACCTTGTTCGCCCTCAACGTACTGACAGTGAAGCTGTTCGGCGAGGTGGAATTCTGGTTCGCGATCATCAAGATCATCGCCGTGCTGACGCTGATTGGCGTGAGTGTGGTGCTGGTGGCGACCTCGTTTGTTTCGCCCACCGGGGTGACGGCGTCGCTGGGGCATCTGTTCCAGTCCGAAGCAGCGTTCCCGCATGGCATCAGCGGCTTTTTCGCGGGCTTCCAGATCGCGATTTTCTCCTTTGCCGGTACCGAACTGATCGGCACCACGGCAGCAGAAACCAGGTCGCCGGAGCAGGTACTGCCCAAGGCGATCAATGCCATCCCGATCCGTATCATCCTGTTTTATGTGGTGTCGCTGGCGTGCATTATTGCGGTGACGTCATATGCCCATGTGTCGCCGAACAAGAGCCCGTTTGTGGAGCTGTTTCTGGTTGCGGGGTTTCCCGCGGCGGCAGGGATCGTCAACTTCGTGGTGCTGACCTCGGCGGCCTCGTCGGCCAACAGCGGGGTGTTCTCCACCAGCCGGATGTTGTTCGGCCTGGCCGGTCAGGGCAATGCGCCGGGGGTGTTCAAGCGTCTTTCCGGTAATAGCGTGCCGCTGGCGAGCCTGGGCTTTTCGACGCTGTTGATGTTGTTCGGGGTGATGCTGCTGTTCATCTTCCCGGAGGTGATGACGGTGTTCACTATCGTCTCGACCATCTCGGCGATCCTGGTGATTTTTACCTGGTCGACGATTCTGGTCGCCTACCTGTGCTATCGCCGCGCACGGCCGGATCTGCATGCGCGCTCGATCTACAAGATGCCCGGCGGGGTGGTGATGGCCTGGGTGGCGTTGGGGTTCCTGCTGTTTGTGCTGTCGTTGCTGGCACTGAAGCCGGACACCCGCTTGGCGTTGTGTGTGATGCCGTTGTGGTTTGTTGGGTTGGCGCTGGCGTACTGGCGGGTGCAGGGCAGGGGTGTGGTGGTTCGTGCGTAATCGCGGGGGAAAAACCCCCCCCCCCCAAACGGGTGAGAAAGAACTGCCCAGCAGGAGGGCAAGCCGTCACGAACCCCCCCAAGCCCCGAGTTTGTTCC
>NZ_JBGOGX010000014.1:0-138303 GCF_054788455.1 Pseudomonas sp. ZL2
CACTGTGGGAGCTGGCTTGCCAGCGATGAGGCCGGTACAGCCAGCACATCAGGTGTCGCCTGGATTACGACCGCTTCGCGCTCGATCGCTGGCAAGGCCAGCTCCCACAGGATTGGCGCTATATCTGTAGGAGCGGGCTTGCCCCGCGATGAGGCCATTGCTGCAGCGCTAGGCCGCCCGCGCCTGACGTATTGGCAGTTCGATCCTGAATGTAGTGCCGGCACCGAGCTCGCTGTGCACGCGGATTTCCCCTCGATGGCGCTTGATGATCCCGTACGACAACGACAATCCCAGCCCCGTACCCTGGCCAACCGGCTTGGTGGTGTAGAAGGGGTCGAAGATCTTTTGCAGGCTGTCGGCGGCTATGCCCGAGCCATTGTCGGCCACTTCAATCCATACCTGCTCGCCCTCGCAGCCGGTACGCAGGGTGATGGTGCCGCGCTCCGGGCCAATGGCCTGGGCGGCATTGACCACCAGGTTCATGATCACCTGGTTGATCTGCGAGGGCAGGCATTCGACCTCGGGCAACGGCGCATAGTCCTTGAGCACATCGGCCTTGTACTTGAGTTCGCTGGCAACGATGTTCAGGGTCGACTCGATACCCTGCTGCAGATTGGCCCACTGCCAGTCCTGGCTGGAGTCCACCCGGGAGAAGTCCTTGAGGTCCTTGACGATCTGGCCAACGCGGCTGATGCCGTCCTTGGACTCGCGGATCAGCTGGGGAATGTCCTCGAGGATGTAGTCAAGTTCGATCTCGGTGCGCAGTTTCGCCAGGCTTGCACTCAGCGCTGTCGGGTCGATGGCCGTCTCGGCGTCGCGGTAGGCCTTGAGCATGTCCTGCAAGCGGCTGAAATAGTCGTCCAGCGCCCCCAGGTTGGATGATACGAAGCCAATCGGGTTGTTGACCTCGTGGGCGACGCCTGCCGCCAACTGGCCCAGGGACGCAAGTTTCTCCGATTGCACCAGTTGGCTTTCCAGCAGCTTGCGCTCGTCGATCTCCCGTTGCAGCGCGGCGCTGGCCTGGGTCAATGCCAGGGTGCGCTGCTCGACCCGCTGTTCCAGTTGGTTCATCTGCAACTGGGCACGGGCGGTCATTTCCCACTTGGTGGTGAGGGTGTTGGCCATCTGCAGGACTTCGATGTTGTCGAACGGTTTTTTCAGGATCAGCAGGCGGTCATGGCCGTTCAGGCGGTCGAGCAGCTCGTCCCAGGAGTAGTCCGAATAGGCCGTGCACACCACCACCTGCAGCAACGGGTCGTGTTGCCACAGTGCTTCAATGGTCTGCGCGCCATCCCAGCCATCGGGCATGCGCATGTCGACGAAGGCCAGGGCGTAGGGGCGCTGGCGGCTCGCTGCATCGATCAGTTTGCCCAGGCCTTCCTGGCCACCGTAGGCCGAATCGAGTTCGAACACGGTGGCGACGGCCTTGGGTGCTTCGCCGAACAGGGCGTTTTCCAGGGCATCGAGATCGGGGTTGGAGGCGCATTCCGGGGCCAGGATCTTGCGAAAATCGTCATGGATCGCCGGCGTGTCGTCGATCAGCAGGATGCGCCGGTTGCAGGGCTCGGTCATGATTCACCTTCGGCGATTATCAACGGGATTTGCAGGACGAAGCGGGCACCCTTGCCCGGCCCGTCGCTGTAGGCCGCCAGGTGGCCGTTCATTTCCACCGCGGCCAGGGCGCAGCTGTGCAGGCCGAAACCATGGCCTTCCTTGCGGGTGGTAAAGCCGTGGGCAAAGATCCGCGTCATGTTTTCCGGGGCAATGCCTTCGCCTTCGTCGGTGACGCTGATCAGCAGGGTGTCGTCGAGCCGGTTGACCCCCAGGGTCATGTTGCGGGCGTGATTGCACACGTCCGACATGGCGTATTTGGCGTTGCTGATCAGGTTGATCAGAATCAGCAGCAGGCGGTGTTTATCGCCCATGATCCGCGGTACTTCGTCGTACTCCTTGAGCACCGTAACGTGGTGGCGGGTGAGGGCGCCGGCGTTCATGCGCAGGGCATCTTCGAGCAGCGTGCTGACCACCAGCGGCTCCAGCAACGTGCTGGCCCCGGCATAGGATTGCTGGGTGGCGACGATGTCCTTGATGTGATCGACGCTCTTGCTCAACTGGGTCAGCTCATCGGCCATTTCCTTCTGCTCCAGGCTGATCGCCTCGACCAGCTGGTTGAGGTAACCAGGGAGCATTTTGCCTTTGGCGTCTTCGCTCAGGTAACGCCCCAGGTCGTCGGGGTGCTCATTGATCAGCTGCATGGCCTTGCCCAGGCCGAGGGCCTTGCTGTTGCGCAGCTTGCGGGTCACCAGGTCGGCGGAAATGTTCACGCTATTGAGCACGTTGCCGACATTATGCAGAACGTTGGTGGCGATTTCCGCCATGCCGGCCTGGCGCGCGGTGTCGAGCAGTTCGCTCTGGGTGTCCTTGAGCTGGCGGGTGCGCTCCTCGACCCGTTGCTCGAGCTCGTCGTTGGCACTGACCAGCGCGCGGTTGACCCGGTTGATCTCGCCAAAGCTGCGCATCAGGCGTATGCCCATGTAGATCAACAGCAGGACCAGCAGGGTGGAGAACACCAGCAGGTAGAAATGGTACTGCTGGTCGACCAGGGTGGCGGCACGCTCGTCGCGATCGAGCATCAACGTGATGTCGTCCAGGCGTTCGGCCACCGGCACTGCCTCGATCTGTTCAAGCAGTTGGTTGACCTTGGGTTGCTCGCGCAGGATCAAGGCAATGTGGTTGCTGAGGATATCGATGGGGGCGTGGAACTCGACGGGCAGGCGCTCTTTGTTGATGGCCAGCTTGTTCAACCCGACCAGTATGTCGGCGGCCTTGTCATCGGTGGTCATCTGGGCGAACTCGAGGCTGCTGAGCATCAGGTCGTAGGTGTCGGTGGCGATGTTGTGCAGGCGCAGTTTGTCGGCATCTGCAAGCTGCCCTAGCTGGGCCTGGATACCATCTTCGGCGGTCGGTAAAAAGGCCAGGGAATTGCGCAGCACGGCGTTATGCGACTTGAACTGTTCCACCAGCCGCGACTTCTGCGCCAGGGCGCCCTGGTAATCGGCGTAGGCCGTGCGCCAGGCGGGTGTATCGCTGTGGCCATGCAGGGCCTCTGTGGTTTCGAACGCCTGCCACAGGCGCGTCATCTCCACCAGCGGCGACACCAGCGGGTCATAGTTGTAGCTGATGGTGATGCGCGCCTTGAGGATCTCGTTTTCCCATTGCGAGTCGTATTGCTTGATCTGCCGGACCAGGTCGCGGGCCCGGGCGTAGGTTTCGGTTTCATCGGCCTTGGACATGATGTACAGGTACACCAGAACCGAGGCCAACAGCGCCGCACTGGCGCCCAACAGGAACAGACCGTGCCGGTGGGTCAGTCTCATAGCGGTTTGCCCTCCCATTCACCGGTCAGGGTCTTGAGGAACTGGACGATCAGCGCCTGGTCCTCGGCGCTTGGCGTGCGCCCGAGCTGATAGCGGAACATGACCTCGACCGCCGCTTCCAGGGTCGCTGCCGAGCCGTCATGAAAGTACGGTGCGGTGACCGCGACATTGCGCAGGCTGGGCACTTTGAACACATGCCGGTCGTCCTCGTCACCGGTGACGTTGTAGCGCCCCAGGTCTGCCTCGCTCGGGTTGCCGCGGTCTTTGAAGTAGTCACCCAGCACACCGAATTTCTGGAACATGTTGCCGCCGATGTTCACCCCCTGGTGACAGGCGATGCAGCCATACTCCTGAAAGCGCTGATAGCCGTATTTTTCTTCGGTTGTGAGGACCTCGGTGTTGCCTTGCAGGTAACGGTCGAAGCGCGAGCCGGGGGTGAGCAAGGTGCGCTGGAAGGTGGCCAGGGCATTCTGGATGCTGTGCTCGCTCACGCCTTCGCTGTAGGCCTGGGCAAAGCCGCTGCGGTACTGCGGGTCGGCGGCAATGCGTTGCACCACTACCGTCCAGTCGCTGCCCATTTCCGTCGGACTTTGCACCACCAGGTGCGCTTGCTGCTCCAGGGTTTGCGCGCGGCCATCCCAGAACTGGCGAAAATTCAGGCTAGCGTTGAATACACTGGGGGTATTGACCGGCAAGGGCTTGGCATCGACGCCGAGCGAGCGCGGCAAACGGTCGGCACCGCCATGGTCGAGTTGATGGCAACTGGCGCAGGACAGGCTGTTGTTGCTCGACAGACGTGGATCGTTGAACAGCTTGCGGCCAAGTTCGACCCGCTCGGCAGCCAGTACCGGTAGGGCCGGCAGCGGCATGAGCGGCCCGCCAACGCTTTGTGCCAGGGCCACGGCGCTGGCGCCAAGGGTTGCTGCAACTACCAGCAAGGGGAGGGGTTGTGCCATCCATGCGCTCTCAATCGTGGGGTGCGATGCGTTGTGGGTAGGTGTGCAGCAGCCGGGCGAACGCTGCAGGGTCTAGCGGTTTGCTGAAGTAGTAGCCCTGGCCTTGCTCACAGTCCTGGGCCTTGAGGAAGCTCAGTTGCTCGGCGGTTTCAACCCCCTCGGCGATAATGTTCAGGTTCAGGCTCTTGCCCAGGCTGATGATGCTGCTGACCAGCCGGGCATCGTTGTTGTCGCTGCCCATCTCGCGGACAAAAGACTTGTCGATCTTCAACACATCGACGGGGAATTTCTGCAGATAGCTGAGGCTCGAATACCCGGTGCCGAAGTCATCGATGGCCAGGCGCACACCCAGTTGCTTGATCGCCTGCAGGGTGACGACCGTGGCGTCGACGTTGTGCATCAGCACGCTTTCGGTGATTTCCAGTTCGAGCAGCGACGGGTCAAGGCCGGTGTCATTGAGCACGCCGGCCAGGTTGTCGACAAAGCCGCGCTGGCGAAAGTCCATGGCCGAGACATTCACCGAAACGCGCAATGGCGCCATTCCTTGCGTTTGCCACGCGCGTGCCTGGCCACAGGCCTGGCGTAGTACCCACTGGCTGAGGGCGATAATCAGGCCGCTGTCCTCGGCCACCGGAATGAAATCGGCGGGGTACACCCAGCCGTGGTCGGGACGCTGCCAGCGCACCAGCGCCTCGGCACCGACGATGGTGCCGTGGCGCAAGTCCACCTTGGGCTGATAGTGCAGGACAAACTCGTCACGCTTGAGGGCCAGGCGCAGGCCGCTTTCCATAGACTGCTGGCGGCGCGCGCGCAGGTTCATGTCGTCGATGAAAAAGTTGAAATCGTTGGGGCCGCTGTCCTTGACATTGCGCATCGCGGTCTCGGCCTTCTTGATCAGCCACACCGGGTCGCTACCGTCATCGGGGTAAAGGCTGATACCCATGCTCGCGGTCACCGTCAGGTCATGGCCCGCCAGGGCATGCGGCATGCTGATCGAGGCCAGGAGCTTTTCGGCGACGCCCTGGGTTTGCTGCGGATGGACAATGTCGCAGAGGATCACCACGAACTCATCGGCGCCGTAGCGGAACACCGAGTCCGACTCGCGTACGCTGCTGGTCAGCCGTGCTGCGACCTGTTTGAGCACTTCGTCACCGACCGGATGGCCAAGGGCATTGTTGATGCGCTTGAAGCGGTCCAGGCCGAGGAACATCACCGCGGCCTTGCGCTCGTGACGACGCGCATGCAACAGATGCTGGGTCAGGCGGTCACCGAGCAGTGTGCTGTTGGGCAAACCGGTAAGGGCGTCGTAGTGCAGCAGTCGGGACACCTGCAGCAGCTCCTGCACCCGCTCCTCGACGGTGCGTTGCAGATCATGCAGCTTGCGCGTGGCGTCCTGGGCCAGTTGCCACTTCCAGCTCAGGGCATTGGCCATCTGGCGGATTTCCAGACTGTCGAAGGGCTTTTTCAGGATCAGCAACTGGTCGCCGAACTCGATGTGCTCGGCCAGTTCGTCCCAGGAGTAGTCCGAGAACGCCGTGCACAGGGCAATTTGCAGGTGCGGGTCGGCCTTCCACAATGCCTTGACGGTTTCCAGGCCATCCCAGCCAGGCGGCATGCGCATGTCGGTGAATGCCATGGCGTAGGGACGGCCTTGCGCACGTGCGCGGGTGACCAGCTCCAGCGCGTCTTCACCCCGGTAGGCGGAATCGAGTTCGAACTGCAGGCGTCGCCTGGCGGATGAGCCGAACAGCAGCGCCTCGGTAGCTTCCAGCGACTCCCGGCCCAGCGGCTCGGGGCTGAGGATCTTGCGAAAATCCTGATGGATTGCCGGGGTGTCGTCGATGATCAGGATTCGCCGGTTGGCGGGTTGGCTGAGCGGGTTCATCGCCTCACCTGCGGCAGTGGCATGCTGTCGAGCTTCAGCAGTTCCAGCGCCTGGGCGCTGTCCAGCGAGCGGCTGAAGGCATGGCTGATCGGCTGGGCAGCGTCGCTTCCGAGGAGGTCATGTGGCTGCGACAGTTCATGCCGGTCGGCGATGATGCCGATACCGACGTCACGGGCAAAGTTGATGATGGCGCGCAAGGTCTGCGCGCAATCGGGGTCGTTGCTGGCGCAGTCGAGTAGTTGCGGGGCCAGTTTGAGATGGTTGACCCGGTAGGTCTTGAGGTAGTCGAACGAGGAATACTCGCTGCCGAAATTGTCGATGGCGATCTTCACCCCCAATTGGCACAGCCGGGGAAGGATATCGTTGTGGGTCCACTTGGTTTGCGCCAGGGTCGCTTCGGTGACGTCGAAGCGCAATTCCCAGGGGCAGATGTTCCAGCGGGCGGTGGTGCGCAACACGTCGTAGATCAGGTCCGCGCCCGACTTGAGCTGGGTCAGTGAAACCTCCATGGCGATCAACGGTGGCGCGATGCCCTGGTCATGCCACTGGCGCATCTGCCGACACGCCTGGTCCAGCAGCCAATGGCCAAGGGCGATGCTGACACCGGTTTTTTCCGCCGCCGGCATGAACACCTCGGGTGCCAGCCAGCCGCGCTCGGGGTGCAGCCAGCGCACCCGGGCCGCCATGCCGAGCACCTTGCCACTCCCCAGGTCGATCTCCGGCAGGAACTGCAACTGCAGCTCGTCGTGCTCCAGCGCGTGCTTGAGGTCGTTGGCCAGGGTTACCCGCTCGCCGACTTCGCGGGTGATCTCCTCGCTATGGAACTGGAACTGGTTGCGGCCTTTTTCCTTGGCCCGGTACAAGGCCATGTCCGATTGTGCCAGCAAGCCATCGGCGCTCAGGCACTGGGGGGTGTACAGGCTGATGCCGATGCTCGACGACAGGCGCACGGCATTGTTGTCCAGGTAGTAGGGCTGGGCCAGGGCATCGCAGACCTTGCTGGCCAGGGCGGCACAGCGGGTCGGCTCGTCGACGTCCAGTTGCAGAATGGCAAACTCGTCGCCACCCAGGCGGGCAACCACGTCGTTCTCGCGGGTGCAGGCGCTGAGCCGTCGTGCCACCTCCTGCAACAGCAAGTCACCGACCGGATGGCCGAGGGTGTCATTGACCCGTTTGAAATGATCCAGGTCCAGGTAGAACATCGCAAATGGCGTTGCACCGCGCCGGGCGGCGGCAAACGCCTGGTGCAGGCGCTCGATCAGCATGGCCCGGTTGGCAAGGCCGGTGAGGCCATCGGTACGTGCCATCAGGGCGAATTTCTCTTCGGCCAGGCGGCGCTCGGTAATGTCGAGGATGATGCCTTCGATTTCCACCAGCTGGCCCTGGGCGTTGCGTACCGGGATATAGCGGTTCTCGACCCAGCGCAGGGTGTCATCGGCGGTGCGCAGGCGGAACTCGATGGAGGCTGCGGCGGCATCACGGTCCAGTACCCGCGCCATGGCCTCGTCGAGTTTGCCCAGGTCATCGGCATGCACCAGGGTGCTGGCCCAATCCGCAGCACCGACCAGCCGGGCTGCCGAGTGACCGAACTTGGTGATGTTGTGCGAGATGTACATCAGGGCAAAGGGCGGCTCGCCCCTTAGCCGGTAGAGAATGGTCGGGCTGTTCTGCACGATGATATTGGCATCGGCCAGCTCGCGGGTGCGCGCTTCGACCGCCTGCTCCAGGCGTTCGGCCTTGAGTGCGGCCTGTTCGGTCATCTGCCATTTGACCGTCAGGGCATTGGCCATTTGCCGGATCTCGATGGCATCGAAAGGCTTTTTCAGGATCAGCAGGCGGTCACCCAGGTCAAGCTGGCCGGCGATGTCTTCCCATGAATAGTCGGAATAGGCGGTGCAGAGCGCAATCTGCAATTTGGGATCGACCTGCCAGAGCCGTGCGATGGTCTGCAGGCCGTCCCAGCCGGGCGGCATGCGCATATCGATGAACGCCATGGCATAGGGCGCCTGGGCATTCAGGGCCGCCTCGACCTTGGCCAGCGCCTGCTCGCCCTGGAAGGCTGAATCGAGGTCGAAGTGCTGGGCTGGCGCCGTCGGCGGGGCGCCGAACAGCGCGTGCTCGGTTTCCCCCAGCGCGTCGTGGGTGCAGGAGCCGGCGTCGAGGATCTTGCGAAAGTCCTCATGAATTGACGGCGTATCGTCGACGATCAGAATCCGGCGATTGATGTCGGTCGGTGGCGGGCTCATCGCAACGCTCCGATGGCGCGCGCAACCGGCAAGTGGACGTGCATCGGGCAACCCTCCCTGGTAGCAATGCTCATGGAACACCTTCAGGGTCAGCATAGTCAGGCAAATGCCCATGCGCGAACCCGGGCACAAAGGTCGACCGTTTCGGCAAATGTCATCTAGCCTGTGTTCAGGAGCTGGTGCGCAGGCCCAAGGTGCAGGGAGGGGACCATGGAAGAACCCGTAGCGGATAAACCCGTCGTGTTGCTGGTCGACGACGAAACCTCGATTCTCAACAGCTTGCGCCGCCTGCTGCGCAGCCAGCCTTACGAGGTGTTGCTGGCTGAAAGCGGCGCCCGGGCCCTGGAAGTGCTTGAACAGCGCCCGGTCAGCCTGGTGATCAGCGATGCGCGCATGCCCAACATGGACGGCGCCACCTTGCTGGCGCACATCCATCAGCGTTTTCCCGCGACCTTGCGCATCCTGCTCACTGGCTATGCCGACATGGACACCATCGCCAAAGCCATCAACGACGGTCAGATCCATCGCTATATCAGCAAACCCTGGAATGACGAAGAATTGCTGGTAACCCTGCGCCAGGCACTGGCCTACCAGCATTCGGAAAGCGAACGGCGGCGCCTGGAACAGCTGGCCCAGACGCAGAACCAGCAACTCAAGGCGCTCAACGCCAGCCTCGAACAGCGCGTTGCGGCGCGTACCGCCGAACTGCAGCAGACCGCCGACATGCTCGACCTAGCCTACGAAGAGCTCAAGCGCAGTTACGTGACCGGCACCGAAGTGTTCTCGCTGCTGGCCAACCTGCGCCTGCCCAAAACCAAGCAGACCAACCGCCAGGTCATCGAACTGATCCGCGTGTGCTGCACCCGCCACCGTCTGGACGAAGGCCGCAGCCGCGACCTGACCATGGCGGCGGCGCTGTACAACATCGGCAAGATGAGCTGGAGCGACAGCATGCTGACGTGCCCGGCGGACCTGCTGCCGCATACCGAGCGCGATCTGTACCGGGCCTATCCGCAGCACAGCGAGTCGCTGGTAATGACCCTGGAGCCGATGAAGGAAGCGGCGCGCATCATCCTTCACCACCAGGAACGCTGGGATGGCAGCGGCTTTCCCGGCCGTCTCAAGGGTGAGGCCATTCCCCAGGATGCGCGCTGGCTGAAACTGGCGGTGGATTTCATCGAGCTGCAACGCGGCTTGATCCTTGAACGGCAAATGAACAGCGATGAAGCGCTGGTGTATATCCGCAGGTACGCCGGCAAGCTATACGACCCGGGGCTGGTGGAGGATTTCGTCAAGGTCTGCGCCGAGTTCCTCAGTGACGTGACCCTGGCCGATCCGACGGTCAAGGTGCTGAGCACCCGCGATCTGGCTGGCGGCATGGTGCTGGCGCGCAATCTCAATGCCGACAACGGCATGCTCCTGCTCAATGCCGGCAAAGTGCTGAGCGCGGCACTGGTGGACAAGCTGATCGCCTTCGAAGAGATGGAGGGCGGCAAGTACAGTATTTTCGTCAAAGCCCCCGAGGAACTGGTATTGCCTGCCGTTGCGCAAACCACGGCTTGATACGGTGGAGTACAAATGTACTCCGTGGCGGTTTTACATGCAGTAACGAATGCCGGTGCACTGCTTTCGGCATGCTTACGCAGGTGGCACTAAGCTTTTAGCCCTTGAGCCCAGGTCTTCTCAGGAGGTGTGCCATGCCTACCCGTCGCCACTTTCTCGCGGCCAGTGCCACCCTGGCCGCAGGGCTGGCTTTCACCCGCGCGGCCTTTGCCCAGCCCCGCACGGGATTGCTGACCCGCAAGATTCCTGCAACGGGCGAGGCGCTGCCGGTAATCGGTGCCGGTACTTCCGGCAGTTTCGAGGTCGAGGCCGGTTCCGCCGAGTACCAACAGCTCAAGGAAGTGCTCAAGGTGTTCTTTAACGGCGGCGGCCGAGTGATCGACACCTCGCCCAACTACGGCAGCGCCGATGCAATGCTTGGCCAGTTGCTGGAGGAGGGTGGCTGGCGGGATAACACCTTCATCGCCACCAAGATCGCTGCTGACAGCCGCGCGGGGGCCGAAGCGCAGTGGGCCGGGTCCCTGCAAAAGCTGCGTACCGACAAGGTCGACCTGCTGCAGATCCACAACCTGCGCGACTGGCGGCACCAATTGCCCTATGCCCGCGAACTCAAGGCCCAGGGCCTGACCCGTTATGTCGGCGTATCCCACTACATTGACAGCGGCCTGGATGAGCTGGAGCAGATCCTGCGCAGTGAAGCCCTGGACTTCATCCAGATCCATTATTCGGTCAATGCTCCCAATGCCGCGCGTACGGTACTGCCTCTGGCCCAGGACAAGGGCGTGGCGGTATTGATCAACCGCGCTTTCGACGACGGCCGGCTATTTGCCAGGGTCAAGGGCCAGGCCTTGCCCGGCTGGGCGACAGAGGCGGGGATCGGCAGCTGGGCGCAGCTGTTTCTCAAGTTCGCCATCAGCCACCCGGCAGTGACCACGGTGATCCCGGCCACCAGCCGCCCGGATCGCCAACTGGATCAGCTCAAGGCCGGCAGCGGGCCGCTGCTCGGGGCCCAGCAACAACAAGAACTGATCAAGCAGTTCGGCTAAGGCCATGAAACGCCTGAGCACCCGGCTGTTTAATGTCAGGCCCGGCGAATCGCCGGCGGTGGTCGCTGGCCTGGCCTTGTTCTTTCTGTTGTTCGCCGGCTACTTCATGTTGCGCCCGGTGCGCGAGACCATGGGCGTGGCCGGTGGCGTCGAGAACCTGCAATGGCTGTTCACCGGCACCTTCATCGTCACCCTGATTGCCTTGCCGTTGTTCGGCTGGCTGGCTTCCAAGGTACAGCGCCGGCGTATCCTGCCCTGGACCTATGCGTTCATGGCCAGCAACCTGCTGCTGTTCGCCGCCTTGTTTGCCGTGCAACCCGACAACCTGTGGGGCGCGCGGGCGTTCTACATCTGGTTGTCGATGTTCAACCTGCTGACCATCTCGCTGGCCTGGAGCGTGCTCGCCGACCTGTTCTCCAGCGAGCAGGCCAAGCGCCTGTTTGGTTTGCTGGCGGCGGGGGCAAGTTTCGGCGGCTTGCTCGGGCCGTTGCTCGGGACCTTGCTGGTGGGGCTGATCGGCCATGCAGGACTGGTGGTGCTGGCCACGGTGTTCCTGCTCGGTAGCGTGGTCGCGGCCATGTACCTGCAGCACTGGCGCGACCTGTATCCGTTACCGGCGCAAACCGAGCACCCCCGTTCGAAACCGTTGGGCGGCAATCCTTTTGCGGGTGCCAGCGAGGTGTTGCGTTCGCCCTACCTGCTGGGCATCGCGGTGTTCGTGGTGTTGCTGGCCAGCGTTAGCACCTTCCTGTACTTCGAGCAGGCGCGGCTGGTGGCCGAGCACTTTACCAGCCGCACCGAACAGACCCAGGTGTTCGGCCTGATCGACAGCGCCGTGCAGGCCCTGGCGATTCTTACCCAGGTGTTCGTCACCGGGCATATTGCGCGCAAGCTCGGGGTCGGGGTGTTGTTGGTGGCGGTGCCATTGGTGATGGTGCTGGGGTTTATCTGGCTGGCCCTGACGCCGCTGTTTGCCGTGTTCGTGCTGGTCATGGTGGTGCGCCGGGTGGGTGAGTACGCGCTGGTGCGGCCGGGGCGCGAAATGCTCTACACCGTGGTGGAGCCGGAGCAGAAGTACAAGGCCAAGAATTTTACCGACACCGTGGTCTATCGCGGCGGCGATGCCGTGAGTGGCTGGCTCAAGCGTGGGCTGGATGTCATGGGCGATCATCCGCAACTGGCGATGTTGATCGGCGCGGGTATTGCCTTGGGCTGGGCGGGGACCGGATGGTGGCTGGGGCGTCAGCAGCGCCGGCGCGAGGATGGGCGCCATTGATGTGCTGGCTGAACCGGCCCCATCGCGGGTCAAGCCCGCTCCCACAAGTTGCCAGCTACACTGTTTCTACTGTCTGATTCCGGAGTCCATCATGAACAGGTTGCCATCCATTGGCCTGTGCCTGGCTTTGTCGGCTGTGTGTGCCCAGGGCTGGGCCGAAACCGTGGTGCCGATGAAGGGCCAGAGCGCCCAGCAGGTACAGACCGATATCAACGATTGCCATAACGTCGCCGCGAGTTCCACGACCAGCCAGCCCCATGTCGGTGGCCGGGTACGCGGCGCGGCCGTGGGCGCTGCCGCCGGAGCTGCAGGCGCTGAGGTGCGGGGTCGCCAGCACGATGAGGTGTACGACCGGGTCGACGACGATGTCAAACAGCAATACCGGCAGAACCGTGCCGGTGAAACCGCTGCTGCCGGTGCGGTGGTCGGCGGCGCCCGGCAGCGTCAGGAACGCCGCGAGGACCGGCGCACCAGCGAGGCAACCAGCGCCTCGGCCTACACCAGTTGCCTGCAGAACAGGGGGTACCAGGTCACGCCATAGGCGCCGTTGATCTGCTAGTCTGCTGGCTTTGATCCGTGTGCAGGCAGCCATGAACAACGATATTCCTGAACCCCAAGCGGTGTGCAGCCCGATCACCAGCAGCGCGATTTTCATGGTCGCCACCCTGGCGCCCGGGCGTGACGCGCTGCACACCGTGCGCGAATGGTGCGCCGATATCGCCGGCCTGACCCGCTCGGTCGGCAAGCGCGTGCCGGCGGGCAACCTGTCGTGCGTGTGCGGTTTTGCCGCCAGTGCCTGGGACCAGCTGTTCGGCGGGCCGCGGCCAGCGGCCTTGCACCCGTTCCGTGAGTTTGGCGTAGAAGGGCGCCGCGCACCGGCCACCCCCGGCGACATCCTCCTGCACATCCGCGCCGACCAGATGGACCTGTGCTTTGAACTGGCCACCCAGCTGATGACGGCCTTGGGCGATGCGGTCAAGGTGGTGGATGAAGTGCAGGGCTTTCGCTATTTCGACATGCGCAGCATCGTCGGCTTCGTCGATGGCACCGAGAACCCGGTCGGTCGCCAGGTACCCAAGTTCACCCTGATCGGTGATGAAGACCCGGCCTTCAGTGGCGGCAGCTATGTGCTGGTGCAAAAGTACCTGCACAACATGACCGCCTGGAACGCGCTGCCGGTGGAGGCGCAGGAGCGGGTCATAGGCCGCACCAAGCTGTCGGACATCGAGCTCGGTGACGAGGTCAAGCCCAGCAACTCCCACAGCGCCCTGACCACCATCACCGGCGCGGACGGCGAAGAGCTGAAGATCCTGCGGGACAACATGCCGTTCGGCCGCCCCGGCGCGGGTGAGTTCGGTACTTACTTCATCGGCTATGCACGTTCGCCGGCACCGATCGAACTGATGCTCGAGAACATGTTCGTCGGCCGTCCGGTCGGCAACTATGACCGCCTGCTGGATTTCAGCACGGCGGTCACCGGCGGGCTGTTCTTCGTGCCCTCGGCCGAGCTGCTCGAAGACCTGGCCGAGCGGACACCAGACTAGTGCCTACGCCGGTTTCAATTCGCTGTCGAGCAGTGATTTGACCTCGGCAAAGCACTTCTCCGCGATTGCCGAACGCGGCTCGGTACGCCGCAGCAGCAAGCCGATGGGGGCATGCACGCTGGCAGCACTGATCGGCACGATGCGCAGGTGCTCGCTCAAGCCTTCCAGGCCGTAATCCAGCGGCATGATCGCGCAGCACATGCCGGCGCAGGCGGCCTGGATCAACTGGTAGCTGGAATCGCTTTCCAGCACCGCATGGGGCTGCAGGCCGCGGCTGCGAAAGCTCAGGTCGACCGACTGGCGATAATGCATGCCCTTGCTCAACAGCCCCAGGGGCACTTCGCTGACCGCTTCCCAGGGGAGTTCAGCCTGCTCGAACTGGAAATGACGCACGTCGTACAACAGGCCCATGCGCGTGGTGCCCAGTTCGATCACGTCGAAATAGGCGCTGTTGATCTGGTCCAGGTAGCAGATACCCAGGTCCAGCTGGTTGCGGCTCAGGCCATCGGTGATCTGCTCCGAGCTCAAGGATGACAGCTGGAACTGCAGCTCCGGATAGCGCTGGGCCAGGGGCTGGAGAAACTGCATGGGGTTGAAGCTCGACAGCGGCACCATGCCCAGGCGCAGGCTGCCGACGATCTGCCCGCGGCAACTGGCGGCTTCGGCCTGCAAGCCGTCATAGGCGGCAAGCAAGGTGCGGGCCCAGGCCAGGATGCGCTCGCCGGCCTCAGTGAAGCCCTCAAAACGCTGGCCACGGGTTACCAGCACCAGGTTCAGTTCGTCTTCCAGGTTGCGCAGACGCATCGACAACGTCGGCTGGGTGATATGGCACAGCGCCGCGGCCTGGCCGAAGTGGCGGGTCTGGTCCAGGGCGAGGAGAAACTTGAGTTGTTTGATATCCATGGCACAGCCTGGCAAGTCAGTGGGGGCGGGTGGGAAAACGGTAAAGCAAAGGGCCAGGCCCGTCCAATGAGCATTAGTGACCGGGTGATAGAGGCGCTTGATCAGTAGACGATAGACCCACTCGATAAGCCGGTCGGATCTATCGATTGGACGCTGCCGGTGTTTAGTTCTAGCGTTGCCCGCAACTTCCTGACTGCTGCCAAGGGGCTTTGCATGAGTATCAAACTGGACGCGGCCTTTGTGCCGCTGAATATCGCCGTGCTGACCGTCAGTGACACCCGCAGCTTTGACAACGACACCTCTGGCGAACTGCTTGCCAGCCGCGCGGTGGAGATGGGGCACCGGTTGGTTGATCGGGTGTTGCTCAAAGATGACCTGTACAAGATTCGCGCCCAGGTGGCGGGCTGGATTGCCGAAGACGACGTGCAGGTGGTGCTGATCACCGGCGGTACCGGCTTTACCGGCCGCGACAGTACCCCGGAGGCGGTGGCCTGTTTGTTCGACAAGCACATCGACGGTTTTGGCGAGCTGTTCCGCGCCTTGTCGATCCTCGACATCGGCACCTCCACCGTACAGACCCGCGCCCTGGCGGGCCTGGCCAATGGCACCCTGGTGTGCTGCCTGCCGGGCTCCACCGGCGCCTGTCGCACCGCCTGGGAAGGCATCCTCGCCGAACAACTGGATGCCCGCCATCGGCCTTGCAACTTCGTTGCCCACCTCAAGCCTGGCAAGCTGTGCGAATCGCGCCAGTGAACTAATCGCGGGGCACCGCTCCCACAGGTCTTGCGCCGACCTTGTGGGAGCCGGTCTTGCCGGCGATCGAGCGCGAAGCGGTCGTAGCTCAACCCACAGCTGATGTGCTGGTTTCAGTGGCCTCATCGCTGGCAAGCCAGCTCCCACAGGTATTGCGCCGACCTTGTGGGAGCCGGTCTTGCCGGCGATCGAGCGCGAAGCGGTCGTAGCTCAACCCACAGCTGATGTGCTGGTTTCAGTGGCCTCATCGCTGGCAAGCCAGCTCCCACAGGTATTGCGCCAACCCCGCGATGGGGCGCTTCAGCTCAAGACAAAATCCACCGGCAACAGCGGCGGCGGCAGGTCCTTGCGCCCGGTCGCACCCAGCAGCTCGCGCTCCAGCGTACGCACCATGGCATCGGTGGGCAGGTCGTTCTCGTCGCGGCCAAACGGGTCCTCGAGCTCGTCGCTGATCGCATCCAGGCCGAAGAAGGTGTAGCTGACGATCAAGGTGAAGATCGGTGCCAGCCAGCCCAGCGGCTCGGCCATGGCGAACGGCAGCAGGATGCAGAAGATGTAGATGGTGCGGTGCAGCAGCAGGGTGTAAGGGAAGGGCAGCGGTGTGGTCTTGATCCGCTCGCACACCGCCTGCGTCTCCGACAACCCGCGCAATCGCTGCTCCAGGTTGAGGTAACGCCATTCGCTGATCTGCTGTTGCTCGGCCAGTTGCGAACAGCGCTTGCCGATGCTTTGCAGGATCCCGTCGCTGATGTTATGCAGCGGCAAGTTCGAAGACTCTGCCACCCAGGGTTGCGCCGCTTGCAGCTCATCTTCGCCACGCAACCTGGCATTGAGCGCATGGGCATAGCCACACAGCGCCAGCAACAAGCTATCGCGGGTCTTGCGGTCGGCAATCACCACGCTCTCGCGAATGAACGAGCGCACCTCGATGATCATCTGCCCCCAGGCCTTGCGCCCCTCCCACCAGCGGTCGTAGCAGGCGTTGTTGCGAAAGCTCATGAAGATCGACAGGGAAATACCCAGCAGGGTGAAGGGTGTGGCGTTGACCTTGGCGAAGAACGCCGGATGCAGGTTCTCCACCAGCACGATCAGCGATGCCAGGGCGGTGACCATCACGCTGCGCCGGGCAATGCGTTTGGCGATCGAGCCTTTGAGGGAAACCAGGACGTTGAGCAGGTTGGGTTTGGGATGGACGATCATCGGGCTAGCCGCCAGTCATGTTCATGAAGCGCAGGATCTGCACCTCACCGTTGATATCGAAGGTGTGGCTGTAAGGTTTGAGGGTCATGGCCTGGCGGATGGCCTTGTCCAGGCGTTCAGTGTCACCCGGGTGGGCACGCAGCACCTGCTTGAGGTCGGCGGAATGTTCATTGCCCAGGCACAGCAGCAGCCGCCCTTCGACGGTCAGCCGCACACGGTTGCAGGTGCCGCAGAAATTGTGGCTGTGGGGCGAAATGAAGCCGATACGGATGTCCGGTGCTTCGGCCAGGCGCCAGTAACGCGACGGGCCCTGGGTCGATTCGGCCGATTCGAGCAGGGTGAAGTGCTCGGCGATACGCGCACGCACCTCGTCGCTTGAGCAATAGGACTCGCTGCGCTGGTGCTCGCTGATCACGCCCAAGGGCATTTCTTCGATAAACGAGATGTCCAGTTGGCGGTCGATGGCAAAGCGCACCAGGTCGACCACTTCATCATCGTTGCGGCCCTTGAGCACCACGCAATTGAGCTTGGTGCGGCGAAAGCCTGCGGCATGGGCGGCATCGATGCCGGCAATCACCTGGGCCAGGTCGCCGGTACGGGTCAGGGCCTTGAAGCGCTGGGCATCGAGGCTGTCGAGGCTGATGTTCAGGCGCGACAGGCCGGCATCGAACAGCGGCTGGGCCAGGCGGGAGAGCTGCGAGCCATTGCTGGTCATGCACAGCTCGCGCAGGCCAGGCAGGGCGGCAACCCGGGCGCACAGTTCGACGATGCCCGCGCGCACCAGCGGCTCGCCGCCGGTCAGGCGGATCTTGCGGGTGCCCATGGCGACAAAGCGTTCAGCAAGCTGATACAGCTCTTCAAGGGTGAGGATGCGCTGGCGCGGCAGGAACTGCATGTCTTCGGCCATGCAATAGACGCAGCGAAAGTCGCAGCGATCGGTGACCGACATGCGCAGGTAATCGATTTTCCGACTGTAGCCGTCGACCAGTTGTTTGCCGTTTGCACTCATGATGGGCAGGGCCTCTTATATCGCGGCAGAGATGCTGTTTGGAGAATAAACCTTTGATAGTTGTTGAGGGTAAATAGCCCATGCAAGTCGGTCAAATCACTAATAATGACCACGTGATAAGGTTCATCTATCGGTGGCTTGAGAGGCCCGTATTCAGGGGCTTTCGGCGCGGTGATAGAGGGTTTTGATCGGTTCGTCATTTCTTTTGATTAGACGCAAAAGTCCACGCTCAATAGCCTGAAAGGGTAGAAAACGAAGTTCGCCATTAACTGCGATGTAACTATCAAGTTGTTAGATGGCGAAACGTTAAAGTTGTCCTGCGTGCCAAGCGAGGAAGCCCCGATGAGCCAAGATGAACATATAAAAAACTATGACGCCCCCGCCGCCGGTTGGGGCGCGCTGAAGAGCGTGACCAAGAGCTGGCTGGGCAGTGAAAACGCCTTCAAGAACCTGCGGGTGATGCTCAAGACCAACCAGAACGGCGGTTTCGACTGCCCGGGCTGTGCCTGGGGCGAGTCGCCGGAAAGCGGCATGGTCAAGTTCTGCGAGAACGGTGCCAAGGCGGTCAACTGGGAGTCCACCGGGCGCCTGGTCGATCCGGATTTCTTTGCCCGCTACAGCGTCACCGAGCTGGCCCGGCAGAGCGACTACTGGCTTGAATACCAGGGCCGCCTGACCCATCCGATGCGCTACGACGCCGCCACCGATCACTACATCGAAACCAGCTGGGAAGACGCCTTCGCGCTGATCGCCAAGCACCTCAACAGCCTCGAATCCCCCGACCAGGCCGAGTTCTACACCTCGGGCCGGGCCAGCAACGAGGCGGCCTTCCTCTACCAGTTGTTCGTGCGCGCCTATGGCACCAACAACTTTCCTGACTGCTCGAACATGTGCCATGAGGCCAGCGGCGTCGGCATGTCGGAAACCCTCGGGGTCGGCAAGGGCACCGTGGTGTTCGACGACCTGGAGCACGCCGACGCAATCTTCGTCATCGGCCAGAACCCTGGCACCAACCACCCGCGCATGCTCGAACCGCTGCGCGAGGCGGTCAAACGCGGTGCCCAGGTGATCTGCCTGAACCCGCTCAAGGAGCGTGGCCTGGAGCGTTTCCAGCACCCGCAACACCCGTTCGAGATGCTCAGCAACGGCTCGGAACCGACCAACACCGCGTACTTCCGCCCGGCCCTGGGCGGCGATATGGCGGTGATGCGCGGCATCGCCAAGTTCCTCCTGCAATGGGAACGCGAAGCCCAGGCCAAGGGCGAGCCCGCGGTGTTCGACCATGCCTTCATCGCCGAGCACACCTCGGGGCTGGAGGCCTACCTGGCCGAAGTCGATGCCACCCCTTGGGCGCACATCGTCGAGCAGTCGGGCCTGAACCTGGCCGAGCTGGAGCTGGCCGCGCGCATGTATCGCCGCGCCGAACGGGTGATCATGTGCTGGGCCATGGGCGTGACCCAGCACCGTCACTCGGTGCCGACCGTGCAGGAAATCATCAACCTGCAACTGCTGCGCGGCAACGTCGGCAAGCCGGGTGCCGGGCTGTCGCCGGTGCGTGGCCACAGTAATGTGCAAGGTGACCGCACTATGGGCATCGACGAGCAGCCGCCGGCACGCCTGCTCGATGCCCTGGAAGCGCGCTTCGCCTTCAAGGCCCCGCGCCTGCACGGGCACAACGCGGTGCTGGCGATCCAGGCCATGGAAGAGCAGCGCGCCAAGGTGTTCATCGCCCTGGGCGGCAACTTCGCCCAGGCCACCCCGGATACCCCGCGCACCCACGATGCCCTGCGCAACTGCGAGCTGACCGCGCACATCGCCACCAAGCTCAACCGCTCGCACCTGGTGACTGGCCGGGATGCGCTGATTCTGCCGTGCCTGGGCCGTACCGAAATCGACGTGCAGGCCGAAGGGCCGCAAGGCATCACCGTCGAAGACACCTTCAGCATGGTGCATATCTCCCATGGCCAGCTCAAACCCTGCTCGGCGCTGCTGCGTTCGGAGCCGTCGATCGTCGCCGGCATCGCCAAGGCCACCCTCGGTGACCGGCCGATCGACTGGGAGTGGACCGTGGCCGACTACAGCCGCATCCGCGACCTGATTGCCGACGTCATCCCGGGCTTTGCCGACTTCAATGCGCGCCTGCAGCACCCCGGCGGCTTCCACCTGGGCAACACCGCCTCGCAGCGCGAATGGCTGACGCAAAGCGGCAAGGCGCAGTTCACCGCGAGCGTGCTGCCGGCGCAACTGGTCAACGAAGAGGTGCTGGCCCGTGGCGACACCCCGGACCTGATCCTGCAGACCCTGCGTTCGCACGATCAGTACAACACCACCCTGTACGGCCTCGATGACCGCTACCGTGGGGTGTTCGGCCTGCGCGACGTGGTCTTCGTCAACGAGCAGGACATTCGCCGCCTGGGCTTCGAGCCCAACGAAAAAGTCGACATGGTCTCGCTCTGGGAAGACGGCCGCGAGCGCCGGGTCAGCGGGTTTACCCTGGTGGCCTACGACATCCCGCCAGGACAGGCGGCGGCCTACTACCCGGAAACCAACCCGCTGGTGCCGCTGGAAAGCTATGGCGATCGCACCTTTACCCCGACCTCGAAGTTCATCGCGATCAAACTCGAGAAAGCCAGTGCAGACAACCTGATTCCATCAGCGCACATCTGACACTTCACTCGACTTCCACCTACTGACTGAAACCCTGGAGCCTGCAGCCGCCATTTACTGGCGGCCGCAGGTGGGCCAGCGGTTTCTCGGGATACTGTCATGTTCAATCTGGATGCGTTGGATCTGGCGCGGATTCAGTTCGCCTTCACGGTCTCGTTTCACATCATCTTTCCGGCGATCACCATCGGCCTGGCCAGCTTTCTGGCCGTGCTCGAAGGTTGCTGGCTGAAAACCCACAATCAGGTCTACAAGGACCTCTATCACTTCTGGTCCAAGCTGTTCGCGGTCAACTTCGGCATGGGCGTGGTCTCCGGCCTGGTCATGGCCTATGAGTTCGGCACCAACTGGGCGAGGTTCTCCGACTTTGCCGGGAGCATCACCGGGCCCTTGCTCACTTACGAGGTACTCACCGCGTTCTTCCTCGAAGCCGGTTTCCTGGGGGTGATGCTGTTTGGCTGGGACCGGGTAGGGCGGCGCCTGCACTTTTTTGCCACGATCATGGTGGCGATCGGCACGCTGATCTCGATGTTCTGGATCCTCTCGTCCAACAGCTGGATGCAGACCCCGCAAGGCATCGAGATCGTCGACGGCCGCGTGGCGCCGGTGGACTGGTTCAAGATCGTCTTCAACCCGTCGTTCCCCTACCGATTGATGCACATGGCGCTGGCGGCGTTTCTCTCCACCGCGTTCTTCGTCGGTGCCTCGGCGGCCTGGCACTTGCTGCGGGGCAACGACACGCCGCAAATCCGCAAGATGCTATCGATGGCCATGTGGATGATCCTGGTGGCCACGCCCGTGCAGATCGCGGTCGGCGATGCCCATGGCCTGAACACCCTGGAGCACCAGCCGGCGAAAATCGCCGCCATCGAGGGCCACTGGGACAACAAACCCGGTGAGCCATCGCCGCTGGTGTTGTTCGGCCTGCCGGACATGCAGGCCGAAACCACCCGCTACAGCCTCGAAGTGCCGTACCTGGGCAGCCTGATCCTGACCCACAGCCTGGACAAGCAGATCCCGGCGCTCAAGAGCTTTGCCAAGGAAGACCGGCCCAACTCGACCATCATCTTCTGGAGTTTCCGGGTCATGGCCGGGCTGGGCATGTTGATGCTGCTGTGTGCCCTGGCCGCCCTGGTACTGCGCCGCAACGGCGCGCTGTACCGCAACAAGGCCTTTTTGTGGCTGGCCTTGCTGATGGGCCCCTCCGGGTTGATCGCCTTGCTGGCCGGCTGGTTCACCACCGAGATCGGCCGCCAGCCCTGGGTAGTCTACGGCTTGCTGCGCACCACCCAGGCCGCCTCGAACCATGGTGCCTTGCAGATGAGCGTGACCCTGGCGTTGTTCGTGGTCATTTACTTCTCGGTATTCACCGTCGGCATCGGCTACATGATGCGCCTGGTGCGCAAGGGCCCGAACGCCGCCGATGCACGGCACACCGATGACGCCACCGCGCGCAGACCGCTGTCTGCGGCTGATTGAGAGAGGATTTGAACATGGCAATTCAAGGCATCGACCTGTCGATCATCTGGGGCGTGATCATCGCCTTCGGGCTGATGATGTACGTGATCATGGATGGCTTCGACCTGGGCCTGGGCATCCTCTTTGCGCTGATCGAGGACTCCCGCGAGCGTGATGTGATGATGAACACCGTGGCGCCGGTGTGGGATGGCAACGAAACCTGGCTGATCCTCGGCGGCGCGGCGCTGTATGGCGCCTTTCCGCTGGCTTATGCGGTGATCCTCGAAGCGCTGTACCTGCCGCTGGTGCTGGTGCTGGCCGGGCTGATCTTTCGCGGCGTGGCGTTCGAGTTCCGCTTCAAGGCCGAGGCGCACCGGCGTCATGTGTGGGACAAGGCGTTCATTGGCGGTTCGATCGTCGCCACCTTCTTCCAGGGCGTGGCGATCGGTACCTATATCTCCGGTATTCCGGTGGTTGACCGCCAGTTCGCCGGCGGCGCCCTCGACTGGCTGGCGCCGTTCCCGCTGCTGTGCGGCGTCGGCTTGCTGCTGACCTATGCCTTGCTCGGCAGCACCTGGCTGCTGATCAAGACCGAGGGCATGCTTGAGTCGCGCATGCGCCATTACAGCCGACCGCTGACCTACCTGCTGGCCCTGGTGATTGTACTGATTTGCGCCTGGACCGCCTGGATTCACGCTGATATCGCCCAGCGCTGGCTGGCCGGTAGCCACTGGATGCGTTCGCTGCTGCTTGCTGTGCTGGCCGTCGGTGCGGTGGTGATGATCCAGAAGGCCCTGCGCAAACGCCATTCGCACCTGCCGTTCATCGGCGTGGTGGGGCTGGTGTTCCTCGGTTACCTGGGCCTGGCCATCAGCATCTGGCCGAACATCGTGCCGCCCGGCATCAGCCTCTGGCAGGCCGCTTCGCCGCCGTCCAGCCAGCTGTTTGCCCTGATCGGCGCGCTGTTCATCATCCCGGTGATCCTGGTCTACACCTTCTGGAGCTACCACGTGTTCCGCGGCAAAGTGAAAGTCGGCGACGCCTACCACTGAGGCAATATCGCCCGTCATCGCACTTTTTCGGATTTGTCGGCTCTATTCATGGCCAGGCGGCGCTGATCCCCAGCACCGCCAGAGATTTCCGACCCGGTGCCGATGGTTGATCCGTTCCTCGTCCGTTTACTGCGAAACGTGCGCCTGCCATTGATGGCGGGCGCCTTGCTTGCCAGCCTCAGCGCCTGCACCCAGCAACAGGGCCGCGACATCGCCAGCCAGTTCAGCGAAGGCCGCCCCCAGGAACTGTTCCAGACCAGCGTCGATCGCATGGCCACGCTGTCGATGCGCGACAACCTGCGCAGCCTGTACCTGCTGATGAACAAGTTGTACCTGCGCAACCCCAACCAGTGGCGCCTGTCCGGCTATGTCGACGCCACCACCGCCGAGCGGCAGATCCGCCAGGCCATCGAGCAACGCCAACCCTTGCCGCAACTGGGCGAGCGCCGCGACCTGGCAGCGCTCAGCTATGCCCTGAGCCCGGAGTTTCGCGGCGACCGGGTCGGCGCCTTCATTTATGCCATCGGCAGCATGCTGGTCACCGCCCATGGCGGGCGCAGCGAATTCTTCATGACCGATACCATCGACCCGCAGTTCGTCAGCAACGCCGCGCGCAACATCGAAAAGGCCACCTGGCTGCTCAGCCAGCGCCAGGACGCCAATGGCGTGCTGCTGTTGTTTTCCAACGAGATATCGGAGGAGGGCAGCAACCTGAGCTTTGCCGTGGAGTTCGGCAAGATCGTCGCGCGCCTGGACCTGCTGGCGCAGATGCTCGACGAGCGCTACCGGCGCATTGGCCTCAATTATGCGCAGAGCCTGTTGCTGATGAATTTCCTGCCGGTGCAGTAGGGCAGGGAACTCAGGGTGACTTGCGGCAATCCTAGTTGATGTAGGCACTCTTTATCCGGAGGCATCATCATGCGCCGTTTACTGCTCGTTTCCTCGCTTGTGTTCTGTCTGCCCTTCGGCTCGGCCCTGGCCAAAGTCGACGCCGGTGATGTCGCCACCTCGGCCGGGGTATCCGCGTCGCTGTACTCGACCTTCAAGGATGACAAACGGATCATTCCGGCGCGGGACGATGCCTCGTCGTTCATCGCCAGCGGCGGTGCAATCCGTGGGGTTTACCTGGAGTCGATGCTGCAGAGCATCCGCGCGCAGAATCCGGACCTCAACGCCAGCGATGAAGAGTTGGCCCGGGCGATTTTGCTCCAGGATGAGTTTGGCGCCGGGCAGTAACGGCGACTGCTGCGGTCGATCGCGATAGGCCTGACGGTCGCCGCACGTCTAAATCCCCCGCATAATGGCCACCTGCTACTGCGCTTCTGCTATACCTCTACCCCTGCCAATACCACTTCAGGAAGGATTCCGATGGGGGCATCCAGCAGGGAGCAGGGCGCCGCAAGCAATGGCGTAATGGGGCCTTCGCGGGCCATGCAGGCATTGCACGCACTGATGGAGCGGGTAGCGGCAAGCGACCGTCCGGTGCTGATCTGCGGCCCCACCGGGGCCGGCAAGGAAGTCATCGCCCAGCAACTGCATCGTCTTGGTGCGCCTGGCAAGCCGTTCATCGACCTCAACTGCGGGGCAATTCCGGAGTACCTGCTCGAAGCCGAGCTGTTCGGTCATGCTCGAGGGGCCTTTACCGGGGCGGTGGGTGAGCGGGCCGGGCATTTGCAGATGGCCGGTGCAGGCACCCTGTTTCTTGACGAAGTGGGTGAGTTGCCACTGACCCTGCAACCGAAGTTGCTGAGGGTACTGGAAACCCGTCAGTACCGGCCGCTGGGCAGTAGCGAGAACCGCCACTTCGCCGGGCGGGTCATCGCTGCCACGCACCGTGACCTCAAGACGCTGGTGCATGAAGAACGCTTTCGCGAGGACCTTTACTACCGCCTTGCCGTGTTCGAGCTTGAGCTGCCAGGCCTGGACGCCCGGCGCGAAGATATTCCCGGCCTGATCCAGTACTTCTGCAGCCTGCAGCCACGCCCGCTGACGTTCGACGCCCGGGCGACGGCGCTGCTGTGCCAACGGGACTGGCCTGGCAATGTCCGCGAGCTGCGTAACCTCATCGACCGTATCGGCGCCCTGGCCCAGAGCCCGCTGATCGACTGTGCCGCCCTGCAGGCTTTCCTCGAGCCGGCGCAGCACTCGCCGCAGAAATGGGCGAACCTCGCCGAAGCGCTGCTGCAACTGGAGGGCGGTGACAAGCTGGCAGCGACCGAGAACCTGCTGGTGGAACATGCGCTGCAACGTTGCAAGGGCAACAAAAGTGCGGCCGCGCAGTTGCTTGGGGTCAACCGCAAGGTAATCGAGCGGCGCCAGAAGTTGCGGGCCGACAAGCGCCTGGCGGTAGAACGCTACCTTGCCCAGGGGCGCCTGCTGATCGAAGACGCCGACTTCCGTGGCGCCTTGCCGGTATTGCAGAAAGGCTTGCAGGTTGCAGGTGAAGTCTTCGAATGCAAGGACCTATGGCGCCTGCAGTTCGAACTGCACCGCTTGCTGGGCGTGAGTTTTCGCAGCATCGAGGGTTGGCTCAGCGATACCAGCCAGGCCAGCTACCGTAGCGCCCTGGCCCTCGCTGCGGAACAGGGTACTTCAGACGAGCTGTCGTCGGTGCAGTTCGGTGTCTGGACCACCCAGTTGATGAGCCTGGATCTGGGCAAGGCGCGGGCCACCGCCCAGGACATGCTGCAGCGGGCGCAACTGGCCGGGCTCAGTGCCCTGCGCATCGAGGCGCATGTGGCGATGGCCAATACCTTGTTCTGGCTCGGCGATTTCGAGGAAAGCCTGGCCTGCCTGAACCGTGGTGAGCTGCTCAGCGAATACCAGCCGGACTGGCCCCAGACCCAGGGCCTGGACCTCATTGGCCTGGCGATTACCTTCGAGGGGCTGGCCGCCTTCGAGTTGGGCCGCTTCGCTCAAGCCCGCCACGCCCAGGCCCAGCTCACCGCCCGGGCCGGGCAGACCGATGCCAACGCCTTCAACCGCGCCGTGGCCCTGCAGGGCGCTGCCTGGCTGGCGGCGCTGCTGGGCCTGCAACCCGACCTGGGCGCCCTGGCGCGGGAGCTGGAGCAGCTATCGGCATGTCACGAGTTTTCGTTCTATCAGGGCGTCGGGCAGATCCTGCGCGGTTATCACCAGGGGCTGGAAGGCTTCTACGATGAGGGTGAGCGCGCCATAGCCGACGGCTACCACCACCATGTCCTGCGCAACGGCGGGCAGTTGTTCCACGGCTTCCAGGCCTGGAAGCGCGCAGAAGTGTTGCTGCTGGCCGGACGGGTACGTGAAGCACTGGCCCTGGTCAACAGCGCCCTGGACCTTGCCCAGGACCATCAGGAGCGCGCCTACCTGTGCGAGCTGATGCTGCTCAAGGGCCGCGGATTGCTGGCCGCCGGCGAGCAGGATGAAGCCGAAAGCGCCCTGCGCAACACATTGTCCACCGCCCTGACCCTCGGCAACGTCCCGGCGCGCCTGCGCACCGGCCTGGAGCTGACCCGCCTGTTGCAGCGCGACGGTCGCCCGGAACAGGCCGCCCAGGTGCTGGAGCGGGCCTTGCGCGGCATCGAGGCGGATTGCGGCTACCCCCCGGCGCAGGAAGCCAGTGACTGGCTGGCACGGCTGCGGCGCTGACACCTCTACGGCAATTCACCCACAGACAACACCAGGAGCAAGACCATGGCTTTCGAGCTGGAACATAAGGATATGCGTGCGTTGATCGATGGCGGCTGTTTTTTCGGCAGTGGTGGGGGCGGCACGCGCACCTCGGCCCTGCACTTGCTGGAGCATTTCCAGGTCGGTGATTTTTATCCCGCCACCCGGGTCAGCGTGGTCAGCGTGGAAGAGGTAGAGGAGGGCGACGCTGGCGTATTGGCCTACATGGGGGCGCCCGAAGCCATCGCCGGTTGCCGCTACCCCCTTGGACCGGTCCAGGCCTTGCAGAGTCTTGCCCGGCGCCTGGCCAGCGAAGGTCGCAGACTGGCTTATGTGGTGCCGCCAGAGAGCGGTGCCCTGGGTTTTCTGGTGGCGTGCCTGGCGGCTGCGCGGCTTGGCCTGGCGGTGGTCGATGCCGACGGTGCCGGACGGGCAGTGCCATCGTTGCCGATGCTGACCTTCGCCGCCGCTCAGGTGCCGCCACGGCCGGCCTTCGTGGTCAGCCACAACGGCCTTGAGGTGGAGCTGAACGTGACCCCACCCGTCGACGCTGCAGATTACAACAATGATGCCAGCGTAATCGCCGAGCAAATGCTGCGGCCGATCGTCGCTTCGCCGGCATTTGGCGAGTTCGGTGGCTTGGCGTTGTGGGTCATGAGCCCTGAGCAACTGCACCGGGCATTGCCGATTCGCGCCACGCTCAGCCGTGCACTGGCCCTGGGCCGGGCCTTGCACGCCGGTGAGCTGGGCAGCACCGAGGCACTGCTGGCATTCCTCGCCAACCGCTGCGGCATCCAGGCCCGGGTGCTGTGCGGGCCGGCGCGCATCGACCATGCCGGGGCCAACACCATGGGCGGCTTTGATATCGGCACCATCGACCTGCAAAGTGCCGATGCCAGCCTGCGCCTGTGCTACGAGAATGAGTCGCTGCTGTTGTGGGACAAACAGCAAGCGCAACCGCTGGCCATGGCCCCGGACAGCATCAGCTGGTTCATCCCGGGCTCCGGCCCTGGCCCGCAGGTGGCCTCCAACGGCGACCTGGTCGGCAATGACGGTGCCCTCGTCGGGCCCTACAGCGGTCGGCCTGTCTGCCTGCTCGGCTGGCAGGCCGAGGCGCCGCTGCGGGTACCTGGGGGGCTGATCCTCTGGAGCTTCCAGCAATTGCTCGCCGGCCTGGGCTATCCCGGCCCCTATCGCAGCGTCGGGCAATTGCAGGAGCTCCGCTCATGAGCCTGCGTATCGCCATGCTTGCGCCGGTCAACAGCAGTGCCTACAACACGGCCCTGATGGCCTCCATCGCCCCGGTAGTGCCGGCGGACGTAAGCGTCCAGGTGTTCAACCTCGACCAGGGCAGCCCCTGTATCGAAAACCGTTTGAACCTCAGTGAAAATACCCCGGCAGTGGTAGCGCTGGCCCGGCGCCTGGAGCAGCAGGGCTACGACGGTATCTGGCTCAGCGACTTTGACATGTGTGGGGTAGAGGCGGCCAGGGAAGTCATCGACATCCCTATCATCGGCGGCTTTCCCACCTCGGCGTTCACCGCGCTGGGGCTCTGTCAGCGGTTCTCCATCATCACCATCCTGCAGAGCACCCTGGCCCTGCAGCGTGGTCATGTGGCCAACTACGGCCAGAGCAGCAACTTTGCCTCGATTCGTGCCATCGACTGCCCGGTGGCGAGTTTGAGCGATGTCGATGTGGTCCTGGTCAAGGCACTGGAGGCTGGCCTGGCGGCAGTCCGCGAGGACGGCGCGCAGGCGCTGCTGCTGGGTTGCACCGGTTTCATGGGCGTCGCCGAACGGCTGTCGCGCCTGCTTGAGCAGGACCTGGGCTGCTATGTACCGGTACTGGACCCCAACCAGTGCGGCTTCAGTTTCCTGCTGTCGCTGGTGCGCATGGGCTTGCGCCCGAGCCGTTTGTGCTACAGCAAGGCGAGCCTGGGCTGAGGTGGCCGATTGCGTCCCCGGCCACGGGGACGCAATGGACGAAAACGGCCAACCATTTTTCGTTGTGTTTTGCCAAGTCATTGATTTTACGGTCATTAGCGACTTGGCACAGATGCTGCTCTTCTCTCCTTGCGTGGCAGACGAACTGCCCGTACCCAACACGACAATGGAGAGTGTCATGCCCAATTACTACGTGGACTTCAATAACAACACCAGCGAAACCTGGACCATGGGGGTGTATCAGGAACTGCCAGGCTCGATCGGCCTGGCGAGTGTTTCCTGGAAGCAGACCACCGTACCGCAGATGGGTGAAAGTGGCGTGGAATGGTCGGTTGACTACAACGTGACCATCGCCAACTACAAACAGATCGGCGGGATTGGTGTGTACAAGGCCAGCCAGACCCTGGAAGCCAGCCTGGGTTCGGTGTGGGATTGCGTGTTCGAAAACAACGTGCAGCAACTGCGTCTGGGCAGCGGATCCACCTCGCCGGACTCGATTCAGATCCGTAACGCCTCCAACCAGTTGGCCAACCTGGGCATTGGTATGAGCGGCCAGGGTTCGGTGTACAAGCCCGATGTCGTCGGCGGCGGCACCGCGCAGTTCCAGGTCACTCCGACCTATTACGTCGGCTTGTTCAATAAACTGGTGCTCGGTGAAGTGATCAGCAGCAACGTGGTGGTCGGCCCACTGAAACTGGTGTTCCCGTCCGGATTGAACTGCGCCACCGTCACCGCGCGGATGGACGGTGCCAACATCCGCTTGAGCATTACCTATTCGCAGGCGTCTTCGGTGTCTTACGAGGTGACCAAGCGCCTGCGTGGCATTCAGAAGGAACGTACCGGCGAGCTGCTCGAGTCCGCCTAAGCCTTGCCCTCGGTGTGCTGCGCCCGTGCGCGGCACATCCGGGGTGCGGTTTGCCCTTTTTGCAAGGAGCTGATCATGAATGAAGCTGTGAAGTCCCAAGCCCTGACCCAGGACGGCCCGCTGGCTTTCAGCAGCGGCGCGGACGTCAAGCCCACGGAGCTGCAGAAATTTGTCGCAACGGTCGACCAGCAGGCCGCCGAAGTGGCCCGCGGGCTGCTCGACAGCCTGAAGAAAGAAGGGGTGAAAGCCCGCGTGGAGCAGCGCCAGAACCAGTACCTGATAATTCAGGAAGCGCTCAACCCCAGTGTCGCCGAGCTGGCGGCGGTCGAGCCAAACGGTCGGCCATCACGGATCCGGCTGTTTATCCGCAGTAGCGATGCACCGCCGACGATCAACGCCCTGCGGCTGTTTTTCCGCGACTGGCGGGCGGTGGCCGGGCTGGTCGCTGTCGGCGCCACCTGGCAGGCCGGCCAATGGCTGATGACGGTGCGCCGGCGCGAAGGCCCGACCCAGCACTGAGGTCGTGTTGCTGGCAGGTCACGCAGGGCTCAGGCAGGCGTGGCCAAATCGCCGAACAACGGATGTCCTGCAAGTTGAAGCCTGGCCTGAGTAGTGGCAGCAAGCACCGCCTGCTCATTGATGGCCAGGCCTTCCAGGTAGACGAAGTGCACATTCTGCAGGCCGAGTGTACCGAGCACGTGACGCAGGTAGGCGCTCAGGAAATCCGGCTGGCGAGCCCGTGCCCCCCGATGAAAACCACCTGAACTGACGATCACGTAAACCGGCCGATCCACCAGCAGGCCGACCTTGCCGTCAGGGCCGGCAATGAAGGTACGGTTGATCCGCAACACATGATCGATCCAGAGCTTGAGCACTGCCGGTACGGTGAAATTGTGCATGGGGGTTGCGATCAGCAGTAAGTCGCAACGCTCCAGTTCGCCAACAAGTGCCTCGGAACTGGCGAATACCGGGTCGTGTGCCGGCGTCAGCCGGGTCAGCGCAGTCGCATAACCGGCGCTCAGGGGTGCCAATGGCTCTGCTGCCAGATCACGCAGGGTTACCGTGGCCTGCGCGTGGCGTTGCCTGATGCAGTCGAGCAGTTCACTGGCAAGGCGCAAGCCAATCGAGGCGCTGCCGCGCGTGCTGGCATTGATCAGCAGCACGTTATCCATGGCGCTGTGGCTCGGTGGCTGGCAATGCCTGAACGAAATGCATGCCTTTGCCCAGCAGTCCCTCGCGATAATAGAAGCGCTGGGCCAATGGCATGTGTAATCCGGTATCCAGCACCAGGTGCGCATGGCCGCAGCGCAGGCCTTCTGCGCGCGCCGCATCGAGCAACGCTGCGCCCACACGAAGGCCACGCAGTTCGGGGGCTACCACCAGATCGTCGACATAGGTAAAGCGCCCATAGAGCAGATTTTCGCTGTGGCGCACACCGGCCAGCCCAATGAGCTGCTCGCCGTAAAAAGCCCCAAGCAGCCTGTAGCCCTGCTGCGCTTGCCGCCTGACTTGCTGAGCAAACGCGTCGGCGTCAATCAGGTGCGGCCGAAGCTCGCGCATGAGCTCGAATGCGGCGTGCTGTTCGGCGCCGTCTTGCAGAAACCGGATGGTTGCCTGTTTGCCCACGGGTATCTCCCTGATCAAGTTGAGGCGTTACTTTACGGCTGTAACGGACTACCTTATAGATCCAAATAATGCACAAACGACTAGGACATGCCGAACACCTGCCCGCCACTCGACCCACAGGCGGCGACGCCGATCTACCGTCAGCTCTACCTGCGCTTTCGCGATGCCATCAGTGCCGGACGCCTTCAGCCTGGCGAGCGTCTGCCGTCAGTCCGGGCCCTGGCAGCGGAACTCAACCTCGCGCGTGGGACGGTCGAGGCGGCTTACCAGATGCTTGGCGGTGAAGGCTATGTGCAAGCCCGAGGGCCGGCCGGTACGGTGGTAGCGCCCTTGCTCAGTACAACGCCGGTTGCTGTCGGTGTGCAGCGGCTCGAGCGGCCACCGACCGCTCCGAGTCCTTCAACACTTGTACCCATGCCTTTGCAGATTGGCTTGCCAGCGCTGGACGCATTCCCGCGCAAGCTGTGGACGCGCCTGGTCGGTCGCGCCTTGCGCCAGGGCGGCCTGGATGGTCTGGTGTACCCAGATCCTCAGGGGCACCTTGCACTGCGCAAGGCCCTGGCTATTTACCTGGGGGTGTCACGGGGGATTTCCTGCACAGCGGAACAAATTTTCATCTGCGCCGGGTACCGAGCCTGCCTCGACCTGATATGCCGCAGCCTGCTGCACGATGGCGATCGCTGCTGGTTCGAAGACCCGGGCTACTTCCAGGCCAGGCGCTTTCTTGAGCAAGCCCGGGCGCAGTTGGTCCCGGTTCCGGTCGATGGCGACGGCCTGGATGTCGAAGCCGGTATGGCGTTGGCCCCGGATGCGCGCTTCGCCCTGGTCACTCCCCATCACCAGAGCCCCCTCGGGGCCACGCTCTCGCTGCCCCGGCGCCAACGCCTGCTGGAATGGGCCAGCAGCCAGGGCAGCTGGGTCATAGAGGACGACTACGACAGCGAATACCGCTACCGCGGCCGCCCGGTACCGGCACTGAAGAGCCTCGACACCCAGGGGCGGGTACTGTACTGCGCCACCTTCAGCAAAGTGCTGGCGCCAGGCCTGCGTCTGGCCTATCTGGTGGTTCCCCAGGCCCAGGTGGCGCGCTTCGCCACCGTGGTGGGGGACATGCAGAACCACTGCCCGCACCTGTTGCAGGCGACGGTGAGCGCCTTTATCGAAGAAGGGCACTTTGCCCGGCATTTGAGAAAAATGCGCGGCCTCTATGCCGACAGGCGCCGGTACCTGGTCGACGCCTTGCAGGCCGAGTTGGGCGAGCACCTGCAACTGGACAACAAGGCGGCGGGCATGCACCTGGTGGCGCATCTGAGCGGCGGGGGCGACGATTGCACGATCGCCAGGCGGGCGCGGGACCTTGGCCTGGCGATCGAACCCCTTTCTGGCTGGTATCGCGGGCCGGGGCAACGGCACGCTCTGTTGATCGGCTTTACCAATGTCGCCAGCCGCGAACAGGCCGTTGCGCTGGCCAGGCAGTTACGTCTGGCGATGGACCTTTAACCGTGGCGGATGTCAGTTGCGATCCACCCACACGGTCTGCGCATTGCAGAACTCGCGCACACCGAAGTGCGACAGCTCGCGGCCAAAGCCGCTTTTCTTCACGCCGCCGAAGGTCACGCGCGGGTCGCTGGCGCAGTAGCCGTTGATAAACACGCCGCCGGTGTCCAGCTCATCGGCCAGTTGCTCGGCCAGCGCGGCGTTGCTGGTGTAGATGGTCGAGGCCAGGCCGAACTCGCTGTCGTTGGCCAGTTCCAGGGCATGGCGGGGATCGCGGGCGCTGATGATCGAAGCCACCGGGCCGAACAGTTCCTGCTTGAACGAGGTCATCTGGTCGGTGACGTTGGCCAGCACGGTAGGCTGGTAGTAGTTACCGTTGCCTTCGGCCTTGCCACCGCCGAGCAGCAGCGTTGCGCCTTCGGCCAGGGTCGCCTGGACTTGCTGGTCAAGCTCCTCGCGCAGGTCGAAGCGCGCCATCGGGCCGATGTAGGTGTCGGCGGCGTGCGGATCGCCCATGACCAGGGCCCGGGTGGCCTCGACGAACTTGCGGGTGAATGCTTCGACCACGCCTTGCTCGACGATCAGGCGCTTGGCGGCGGCGCAGACCTGGCCGGTGTTCTGGTAGCGGCCGATCACCGCGGCTTTTACCGCTTCATCGAGGTTGGCATCGTTGAGCACGATGAACGGGTCGGAGCCACCCAGTTCCAGCACGCATTTTTTCAGCGCGGCACCGGCCTGGGCGCCGATGGCGGTGCCGGCCCGTACGCTGCCGGTCAGGGTCACGGCGGCGATGCGCGGGTCGGCAATGGCCTTGGAGACGCCGTCCGGAGTGACGTTGATCACCTCGAACACACCTTCAGGGAAGCCGGCGCGCTTGAATGCATCGAGCAGCAGGTAGGCGCTGCCCATCACGTTTGGCGCGTGCTTGAGCACATAGGTGTTGCCGGCCAGCAGCGCCGGTACTGCACCGCGCAGCACCTGCCAGATCGGGAAGTTCCACGGCATCACCGCCAGCAGCGGGCCCAGCGGACGGTATTCGATGCGTGCCTGGCCAGCAGGTACCTGGGCAGGCTCGGCCTGGAGCATGGCCGGGCCATTGGCCGCATACCATTCGCACAACTGGGCGCATTTCTCGATTTCGCCCTGGGCCTGGGCGACCGGCTTGCCCATTTCATCGGTGATCATCCGCGCCATGGCCACGACGTTGTCGCGCAGGGCGCCGGCCAGGGCCAGCAGCAGGTCGGTACGCGCCGCTACCGGCGTGCGGCGCCAAGCGGCAAAGCCGGTGGCGGCCCGGGCCAGGGCGGCATCCAGGACGGCAGCGCTTTCATAGGCGTAATGGCCGATCTGCTCGCCGCTGGCGGGGTTGATCGACAAAGCATGGGTCTGGAAGTTGATCGCGGTCATCACGGCGGTCCTGATGGGAGGAGAACGGCTTCAGACTACTGCGTTGTATCTTTGCCTGAAACTGAATAATACTGAGCAAAACATTCACGCAGAGAGAATGACGATGGACCTGGTGCAACTGGAGATGTTCAAGGCGGTGGCCGAGCAGGGCAGCATCAGTGCTGCGGCCCAGCACATCCACCGCGTGCCGTCGAACCTGACCACGCGGATCAAGCAACTGGAGCAGGAACTGGGTGCCGAGCTGTTCATCCGCGAGAAAAGCCGCTTGCGCCTGTCACCGGCGGGCTGGAATTTTCTCGACTATGCCCGGCGCATTCTCGACCTGGTGGCCGAGGCGCGGCTGACCGTGGCCGGTGACGAGCCGCAAGGCGCCTTCGCCCTTGGCTCGCTGGAAAGCACCGCCGCCGTGCGTATCCCGACGCTGCTGGCGGCTTACAACCAGGCCTACGCCAAGGTCGAGCTGGACCTGACCACCGGCCCGTCGGGGGCGATGATCGACGGTGTGCTGGCCGGGCGCCTGAGTGCCGCGTTCGTCGATGGCCCGGTGCTGCACCCGGCACTGGAGGGGGTACCGGTATTTGTCGAAGAGATGGTGCTGATCGCACCGCTGAACCATGCGCCGATTACCCGCGCCGCCGAGGTCAATGGCATGACCATTTACGCCTTTCGCGCCAATTGCTCGTACCGGCATCACTTCGAAAGCTGGTTTGCCCAGGACGAGGCGGTGCCGGGCAAGATCATTGAAATGGAGTCGTACCATGGCATGCTCGCCTGCGTCAGCGCCGGTGCCGGCCTGGCACTGATGCCGCGCAGCATGCTCGAAAGTATGCCCGGGTGCAGCACGGTGAGTGTCTGGCCGTTGTCGCAGCGCTTTCGTTACCTGCGCACTTGGCTGGTATGGCGGCGGGGTACGGTATCGCGCAGCTTGAGGACGTTTGTGCAGTTGCTGGAGGCACGCGGCGAGGTGCTCAAGGTCGAGGAGGCGCAGTGAAGTGTGCGGCGCCTGGATTTTCGAGCGCTGTGCGCTCGATCGCCGGCAAGGCCGACTCCCACAGGTTCGATGGCGCCAGGTTGTCCGCGCTGCGCACACCACGCAACTGATCCGCAAGCTGGGCATTGATCGCCACCAGCTTGGCAATGTTCTGCCGCGCCTTGAGCAATTCGGTGTTCAGGTACTCGGCTTCGTTGGTCATCAGCACCACCTGATGCTTCCACATTTCCACCAGGGTCGGTGAGTCCGGCGTGGCGAAGTCTTCATCGTAGTCGTTCATGATGGTTACTCGTTGTTGCTGTATGCATATACAGTAATCGATATTTGCGACCTTTTGCCAGCCCAGCCGACAAACTGCAGGCGATGGACACCCGGGTGTGGCATTGTCAAATGCCGCACAGGTTCTACCGGGATGGACATGACCGAACAGCCAACAGCCCCGCGCGACAGTGGCCTGGACCTGCTCAAGTGGCTGGCAATCATCACCATGGTCGCCGATCACCTGCGCTTTGTCTGGCCGGCCGAGCACTGGCTGTTTGTCGTTGGCCGCCTGGCGTTTCCCTGGTTCTGCCTGGCGATAGCCGCCAACGTTGCACGCAGCATACCCGGGCAAGTGTTTAGCGCCGGCAATGTCCGGTATGTGCGAGGGTTGGTGGTTTTCGCGCTGCTGTCGGAGTGGCCTTATCGCTGGCTCAATGGCCCTTCGCCGACGCTTAATGTCATGCCGACTTTGGCGTTGGGGTTGCTGATCGCCTGGGGGCTGCACCATCGCACCCGCGCGGCAGGCCTGTTGGCACTGGCAACGGCAGTGGCCGCGACGCTGGCGTCCGGTCGCTTGATGTACGGCGTGCCGGGTGTGTTGTTGCCTGGCGCTTTTCTTCTGGCCATGCGCTACCGGTCGCTGGCCTGGCTGCTGCCCGCCCTGTTGGCGCTGGCGGCGAACCTGACCGACCTGTGGCTTCGCGAGCATCCGCTGCACGCGATTGCGCTCATGGCCCTGGGCACCGCGTTTATATCTGCGCCGTTGGGGCTGATCGTGGTTCGGCTGAAATGGCAGGGGAACCTATGGCGGGTCGGCCGCTGGGGATACGGGTTCTATCCGTTGCATCTGGCGCTGATCAAACTGATTGCCGGCATTGACTATACTTGAGTTCAATGTACTGGCTCACCGGTCGATGTTGCGCGGATCCAGGTATATCGATCAGTGAGGGCTTGCTCAGGGCCCCAGGTATCGCAGCATGATGAACATTCACTGGGGCTACTTGTTGTTGGCAGCGATGCTGGTCGCTTCTGTCGGGGTACTGGCCTGGGGGGCTGCCGTGTCCCGGCGCCGTCGGCGCGAGGAGAGCATTGCTCGCCACCATGACCGCGACAGCGATGAGTGACTAATGTGGGTACCTGGCCAGCACCGGCTGGGTCGTCAGGCCATGCACCACAATGCTCAACGCGACGATCGACAGGACCAGCCCCGTGCATTCCCGCGTAACGGATACCGGCAAGCCCAGGTTCAAGGTATAGAACAGGTAGTACAGGCTGCCGATGCCGCGAATCCCGAACCAGCCCGTCAGCAGCCGCTGCTGGCGATTGAGCAGCGTCCTCCAGGGTAGCAGGTACACAGCCAGCGGCCGGATTGCGGCAAACAGGATCAGCCCCACGGTTACCGCTCGCCAGTCCCAATGGCTCGCCAGGACGATGCCCAGCAGGGTCACCAGAAACACTTCCATCACCCGTTCCACCAGGTTACCGAAGGCCAGCATGTCGCCCATCATGATGCCGGCGGCCACTTCGCTGTCGTCCAGCGCCGCGGTATCGCCATGCACGGCCTGATCGGGTTCCAGGTGCTGGTGGCCGACTACGGGTTGCACCCGATGCTCGGCGGGCACCGAGGCGCTGCCGCTGGAGCTGACTTCGGCCTGACGCAGGCCGAGACCCGCGGCGAACACCGAGAGAAAGCCGTAACCCTCGATCATCTCCGCCCCCACGTACGCCAGGGCGATCAAGGCCAGGGTCAGGTAATCGTTGGGTGATACCGTGCTGTCTTCGTTGCGGATGCTCAAGGCCAGCGTCACCCGGCCAAGGCCACGGCCCATGGCGTAGCCGAGCATCAGGCCGGCGGGCACTGCCCAGAGCAGGTCGTACAGGGTCCAGTGCAGCAGCGTGGCGGCATTCAGTTCCCGCGGGCTGATCATCAGTAGCCCGAGCAGCACGAAAGGGAAGGCCACGCCATCATTGAGCCCGGCCTCACCGGAAAGGCCAAAGCGCACCGCGTCCACGTCCTGGGCATTGCTCACCTGCACCAGCGAAGCCAGCACCGGATCGGTAGGCGCCAGAATGGCCGCAATCAACAATGCCACACCCCAGGGCAAGTCGAGCAACAGGTGCAACAGCAGGCACAGGCCGGCGATGGTCAACAGCATGACCGGGCCCGCCAGGCCAAAGGCAACGCGCCACAGGCGTCGGCTCAGGGCCAGGCGCAACTTGAGGCCGCTGACGAACAGTGAAAACAGCAGCGCGACTTCGGTCAGGTGCTCCATCCACGGCGCCGCTGCCACCAGGTCCAGTTGCAGCAGCCCAAGGCCCGAGGGGCCAATGGCGATGCCCAGCACCAGGCACACCGCCGAGGTGGTGACCGGCAACCAGCGCAGATAGGACGCGGCCAGGGCCAAGGCCAGCAGCACGACACCCAGTACGGCCATCCAGAGAATGAAACTCATCGCTGCGCCTCGAATGGCCGGACCCTTTCGTACAGCTTAGAGCGCTGCAGCCATACGAAATGTTCCTTTGGCCTGATGATTCCCGACCAGATGAGGGATATGGTGTGGGAGCCGGTAGCGGCCTTGCGACCAGTGACGTCTGAACGACAGGCAGGCTTCGGGGATCTTACTTATAGGAACCCGGCGAACAGTGCGGGGCAGAACCCCGTGGGGGTGTCAGATGAACCCAGCAGACAACTCTACCGAGCCGCAACCACGGCCCAGCCACCCGCGCTTTCTGTACTTTACCGACGACGGCACGACGCCGAACAGCCGTTTGCCGGTGCTGCTTTATCATTTGCCGATGAAGAAGGAGGCCGACAACGCAGGCTTCTTTGAAACCCTGTTCGCGCGCAACCGATGGACCCCACTGTGGCGGGCGGGCATCTTCGATTATCAGCATTACCACTCCAACGCCCATGAAGCCCTGGGTGTCGCCCAGGGCAATGCCCGGGTGATCCTCGGCGGGCCTAGCGGGCTCACCCTTGGCATTGGCCGTGGCGATGTTCTGGTGCTACCCGCTGGCACCGGCCACTGCTGCCTGGAGAGCAGCGAAGATTTCCTGGTGGTGGGGGCCTACCCGCAGGGCCAGGAGGCCTACGACATCCAGAGGCCCGCCAGCAGCAACCACGGGCCCAGCAAGGCGCGGATCGCCAGGGTGGCGATGCCGGATGGCGACCCGGTCACGGGCCGCGCCGGCATGCTCAACTCGGCATGGTCTGCCGCCAGCGCTCCTGAGGCTCGCTAGCCCATCCGGTCGATCTCCCGCACAAATGTATCTGTGCCCACCGAACCTGTGGGAGCGGGCTTGCCCCGCGATCGTAATCCAGGCAACACCTGAGGTACTGGCCTTGTCACCGGACAGGCAATTC
Source organism: Pseudomonas sp. ZL2 (assembly GCF_054788455.1). Taxonomy (NCBI): domain Bacteria; kingdom Pseudomonadati; phylum Pseudomonadota; class Gammaproteobacteria; order Pseudomonadales; family Pseudomonadaceae; genus Pseudomonas; species Pseudomonas sp. ZL2. The sequence goes on from NZ_JBGOGX010000014.1 coordinate 38,535, forward strand.
AGGTTGCCGGGGCCGCCGGCTTGGCCAGCTCTATACCCGCCGCGCCCAACCGCTTGAGAATCTCGAACAGCAGGTCACTCTTGGTGGTGCCGACGATCCGCGGGCTGCTGACGTAGCCGGTCACCGTCAAGGTAATGCCGTCGGGCGTGAGTTTGCTGAAGCGCACGAACGGCGCAGGCTTGTCGAGGATGGTCTCGTGCTCGCAGTAGGTGTCGTAGAGCAGGGTCTGCACCTGCTCGGGGTCAATGTCCAGAGGGAACACCAGCTCCAGCGTCGCCACCCCCTGGGCGCTGCCGCCGAGGGTGACGTTGCGCAGGTTCTGCGAGATCAGCTGCGAGTTGGGCACGATGACGATGGAGCGGTCGCTCAGCTGGATTTCGGTGGCGCGCACGTTGATGCGGCGGATATCTCCCTCGACCCCGCTGATGCTGATCAGGTCGCCAACCTTGACCGGGCGCTCGGTGAGCAGGATCAGGCCGGAGACGAAGTTCTTGACGATTTCCTGCAGGCCGAAGCCGATCCCCACCGACAGGGCACTGACGATCCAGGCCAGGTTGGTCCATTTCACCCCCAGCGACGACAGGGTCAGGAGGATCACCAGGGCATAGCCGATGTTGGCGAACAGGGTGCTGAGCGAGGCGCACATGCCCGGGTCCATGTCGGTCTTGGGCAGGAACTCGTTGTCCAGCCAGCGGCGCAGGGTGCGGATCAGGTAAATGCCCAGTACCAGGGCCAATACGGCATTGAACAGGTGCCCGGGGATGATGTTGAACTGACGCAAACCGGCGCCGCCGAGAAACGCGACGATGTTGCTGATCAGTTGCCCCAGAGTGGTGCCGATGCCGCCGACGAACAGGGTGATGACCGCCAGCAGCAACAGCCCGGCGCGGCCGAAGCCGGAGATCAGCGTTTCGACCTGGTCCAGGCGCCGGTCACCGATGCCCAGCAGCTCTTTGAGCGCCTTGCCGCTGGCCTGGCGGGGCGAGAACACATACTCGCAGCCGTCCTTGAACACCTGCATCAGCAAGTAGAAACCGGCCAGCAGGATAAACACCCAGACCACCTCATAGGTGACGAAGCGCGCCAGCGACACATAGCCAGTGAGCAGGGCAATCACCGAGGTGACCATGGCGATGCTGGCAATGGTGTAGATCAGCCCGGCCATGGTCGACGCGGCTTCCGGCGCGTCCCCGGCGGCGGCCATCGCCCGGCGGGTAGTGCTGGTGCGCACCAGCAGGGCGATGATGAGGCCGGTGATCACCAGCGCGGCAATGCCTCGGCCAGCGATGACCAGCTGGTTGCTCATGCCGGCGGCATTGGAGATCTGCACCAGGGTCACCAGCACCAGCAAGGCACCGGCCAGCCAGCGGGCATAAGGCTGCAATGCCAGGGCCACCGGATCGGCGATATCCGGCAGGCGCCAGGAAGGATGCTGGGTCGACAGCAGCGCCCGGCTCAACCCGGTAATCAGCACACAGGTGTAGGCAAGTTTCTCGAACTCCTGGGAGAAGGTCGCCAGCATCGACGGCAACGGCAGGTGACGGGTACAGGCGTAAAACAGCAGCTCCAGGGCAATGCCGGTGGCCAGCAGGGTCGCCAGCACCGAGGCCAGGGCCAGTGAACTGCGCCGCAGGCGGCCTTCGGGCACGCGGTTCATGCACGCCCAGGCCAGCCAGCGTTCCACCATCCGGCGGCCCAGGGTCCAGGTCAACAGGGCCAGCAACACCAGCACCACCGTGGAGAAACGCTGACCCGGCTGCCAGACGGCCCCGGCGGTCACGCCCAGCTCATTGAAGAACGCCTGCAAGCGTTGGCGGTCGTCAGGCGAAGGGTTGAGTACCGGCGACCAGAATGCAGGGTTGAGCAGGCTTTGGGTGCTCAGGGTCAGTTCGCTTTCGAGCATGCTGCGACGAATGCCGGAAATCTGCGTCAGCAGGTTGGTGGCGCTTTCCTTGAGCGTCTCCAGCGTTTTGAGGGTGGTATCAAGGGTGTTTTTTTGCTCGGTGAGTACCGTGCGTTGCGCGGCGATGTCCGACTTGCCCGGCACCAGGGCTTCAACCGGGGCCGGGCCGAGCACCTCCAGTTGCGCGCGCAGTTGTGCCTGCTCAGGCAGGAGCGCAGTGGACAGGCGGTCGATATCGACGATCAGCGCCTGCAGCCGGTCTTGTGGGCCTTCAAGCTGGTTGTAGTTGTTGGCCTGGGAAATCTGCTGCTTGAGGCTGTCCAGGCGCAGTTGCAAGGCTTGCAGGTCGTTCTGGGTCACCTTCACCGCAGGAACTGCAGCATTGGCCGTCGCAGGCGCTGGCGGTTCGGCTGCCTGCCCGAGGGCAAACGGCTGCAGCAGGGTAAGGGCAATGATGCCGATGATCTTCAAAGCATTGCGCATGGTAATGCCCTGTATGGTTGTTGATCTCCCAGCTTTTGAGGGTAGGCCATCAGCGGTTGATCGCGGGATCAATTTGCAGTCATCTGCACGTCAGGCAAAACCCTCATTGCCCTGGGAACCCGCGAGGTTTATGACGGGCAAGTGAAGTGGGTGGGGGCCTGGGGTGCCAGGACCAGGTGCAACGGTACAGGCTGTTGCCCATCAAGGGCAGGGGGCTCGAAACTCACCACCAACAGCGGCTGGCGCTCGGTCGTGCCGCCTGCCACTGCGTTGGTCATCCGGGCGTGGTTGGCTGCGATTTCATTGAGAGTAGACACGTTACATCTCCGGTGACCGAGCAAGGCTATTGCTGGCGTCCATAAGCGTTAGGTTGATTCGCCGTCGCGTCAGGATTACGTCGCTTCACGACGGCGAGCGCCAGCCTTTGCAATCCGTACGCCAGCCTTGTCAATAAACGGGCAGGCGCTGCCGGTTTGCGATGAACGGAGGTGAGGCAGGCATCGCTCATCGTTAACCTGAGTGTAACGATGAGCCATGCCCTGGGTGCTTAATGCACAGGATTGATGAACGGGCCACCTGTCATCTGGACGAAGAGCTTGCGGAACTCTTCATTTTCAGGGGTAAGGATCAACGCTTGACGCAGGAACTCAAGCCCTTCGCGAGCATTGTCCAGCTGGCAGCTGAGGGCGAAGGCCAGGTAGAGGTTATGGGGGTTGAAGAAGTCGAACGACAGCGCGACCTTGACCAGGTGCAGCGCACCTTCCAGGTCTTGCGCCTGAATCCGGGCATTGAGTTCATCGTTGAACTGACTGGACTCTTTGTATGTCAGGGCCGACAGGCCGACTTGCTTTCTCAATACAACAGTATGGCCATTGCCGACTTTCGTATCAGTCTCTTCGACGCCTTCGATCAACCAGTGCCCCAGCCCCACAGAGTTGATCAGGTTGATTGCCCGCAGCATGCTTTGCAACGAGAACACGTGGTAGTGGCCGCGCCAGTTGTATTCATCCATCTGGCTCATGTCGATGCGCTTTTCGTACGCATCGATCATGTGCTCAAGGGTGGTCAGCGCTCGAACCCGGTCATTGGGGTCGGCGTTTCTTTTCGGGAATATGCAGAAGAACACGCCGTCATTCTTTACCACCCGCGAGGCTTCGATGTAGGCCGCAAACAGGTTCGGCACATGTTCGATGACGTGCGAACTGATCAGGTAATCGAAGGTTTCGTCGGCGAACGGAATGTCGGTGAAGTCGCCCAGTGCGTCGATCCGGGCGGGCTCGGTCTGGTAGTTGGCCTGTTCGTTTGCGTAGAGCTTGAAGTCTTTCAGATCGAGCGGATACAGAAACGACTCGCCGTCACAAGGCCCCACATTGAGGCAGTCCGGCAAGTAGAAAGCATTATGGCTGCCGGCACCGATTTCCAGGCCGGAACCCTGACAATACTTGTTGGCCAACGCCATACCGTTCACGTTCATATCGACTCGTATTCCCTCTGAAAATAAATGCCAAGCCGAGCACCTGGCCCACGCACCAAGGCTATCGGCAGGGATGGAAAATAGTTGAGCCATCCCCGCCGCCCGGCCTACAGAAACTTGATCGGATAATTGACGATCAAGCGGTTCTCATCAATGTCGTAGGTACTGAAGTCCCGGCGCAGGGTCGAATTGCGCCAGCGCACCGACAGGTCCTTGAGCGGGCCGCTTTGGAAAACGTAAGCCAGCTCCGACTCACGCCCCCATTCCTTGCCATGGTCGGTGGCGCTGGTGTGCACATGGTCACCGGACAGGTAGCGGTTCATCAGGGTCAGGCCCGGCACGCCCAGTACGACGAAGTCAAAGTCGTGACGCAGTTGCCACGAACGCTCGTGGGCGCTGTCGTAGCTGGAGTTGTAGGTATCGTTCGCCAAGGGGTAGCCGGCCGTGCCGTTGACCCGCATCCAGCCGGTCTCGCCATATACCCGCTGCAAGCCCAGGGAGAAAGTCTGCCCGCCGGTTTTGGCGGAAAGCATCAAGGATGCGGTTTTATTGTCCATCTGCCCGGCTTTCGCCGAACCGTGTTCATCGCCAAGAAACAGACCCAGGTTGGCACCCAGCCGCCAGGTGCCGACGGCCTGGCTATGGATCACGTTCAGGTATTGCTGCTGGTAGATATCCTCAAGCTGGGCATACCAAAGGCCCACCTGCGTGGCCTTGTCATTGAACTGGTACTCGCCGCCGGCGAAGTTGAAACGGTCCGAAGTGGCGTCGGGGCGTCCGCTCATGAACAGGCGCTCCATGCTGGCGTCGTTACGCGGGCTGTTGCCGCGAAACTGGCCGGTATAGAGGGTCAGGTTCTCGATTTCCCGCGAGGTGATCTGCGCCCCGCGAAAGGTCTGTGGCAATGAGCGGCCGTCATCGGAGCGCAGGATAGGCAGCAGGGATGCCCATTCACCGACTTTCAGTTCAGTGGCAGAGTACTTGGCTTTGACCGCGACACCCAGGCGGCCGAAATCGTCTGCTGGCCTGCCGCCATCGTGTACAGGCAGCAGTTGCGTACCCGCCGTGCCGCGGCCGCCGTCCAGCTTGACCGAGTACAACCCCAGCAGGTCGACGCCAAAGCCCAGGCTGCCCTGGGTGAAGCCTGAGCGCAGATCGAAAATGAAGCTTTGCGTCCATTCTTCGGCCTTGCCCTGGGGGTAGGCGCGGTCGACGAAATTGCGGTTGTGGTAGAAATTGCGCAGGTTCAGCGATGCGCTGGTGTCGTCGACCAGGCCGGCTGCCGCCACCCCAAGCGAGGCCGTCGAGCACAGCAACAGGGTCGCAAGTTCTGGTGTTTTGCCGCGTACAAGGATTTTCATTATTGTTATTTCCTTTCTATTGAGCGCAGGACGCCCTCGCAGCGCAAAGGCTGCGAAAAATGATGGTGTCCGCGGTTACGGGGGGAGGGGGGTTACGCGCCCAGCAAGGCAACCAGGGCCGGAACGGTTAGCACGGCGGTGTAGTAGCCCATGAACTGCACGCCAATGTTGAAGCCCAGAAAGCGTGAGAGAAATCCGCCCAACAGGCCAATGGTGACAATCACCAGCAAACCGAGCAGGCCCCCTTCCCAGATGCCGATCACCAGGATCAGGCCGACAAAGGTGGCGATCACCGCTTCATGGCTGATCTTGCGCGACACATAGGAGGCCGCCCGGTGCGCGTAATTCATGGTGAAGGGGTAGGCGATCAGAATGGCCACCACCACCGCCAACATGCCGTAGCCAAGAAACTCCCAAGTGCTGAGCATCGAGTGCAGGTTGTTCACCTGGCCGGTGGCGGTATCGACGCTGAAGCGCGGCGGCGCATTGAACAGTGGCGCTGCCGGGCCGGCGGCGACCGGGCTCAGGGGCAGGCCGAAGGCAATCAGCGGAATCAGGGCTTCGGCGAGGTAGGTGGATTCGGTGACGCCATTGCGCGCCGTGATGACCGTGGTCAGGCGATGGTAGACATGCTTGACCCGTGAGCCGACGGCCTCGCCCATGATCACCGTCATGGCCACCGGGCTGAACACGAAGGTAGCGCTGGAGACGATGGCGGTGACAGCCGTCCACAGGCTCTGTTTGCTGTCCAGTACGCGCAGCGGGTTGGGAAAGAACCCGCCCCAGCTTTTTACATCCGGCGACAAGGAGAACGTGCGCAGTTCCTGGCGGCGCATGGCGGCGCGCTCGGCCGGCGCGAGCAGGGAGAACAGCGCGGCAATCAACGGGCCGATGGCAATGCCGAGGAAGTAACTGACACTGAGCTTGACTCCGTACTGCGCGGTCAGGCTTTGCAGGCCGACAATCACCATGACGAAGGGTATCAAGGTCAGTACAGCGGCCAGGCGGCCTTTGGAGAACCAGGCGATGGCCACTGCCGCCAACAGGAACACCCAAGGCGCAGCGTGTTTGATCATGTCGCCGAACGGCGCAAGCATCACCGCGAACAACACCGCCATTGGCACCGCAATCAAGGCAGCGATCACCGCACCGGAAATCATCTTGCGCAGGGCAATATGCGGGACGCCCAGGTTGCGCAAGAAATTCGCCTCGCGCATGAGTGGCGTCGCCATGGTGTCGCCCGGAATACCCAGCAATGCCGTCGGTACGGCATGGGTCATGTGCTTGGCCACGGCGCCCGCCAGGAAGAACGTCAGCACACCGGCTGCCGGCACGCCCAGCAGTACCACCAGCAAGGTCAGCGGGGCGAGGGTAGTGGTTTCATCGCTGCCGGAGATCAGGCCGATCCCGGCAAATATCACCGCGCCGAGGATACCCATGCCCAGGGCGATCAGCAGTTGATCCAGCAACAGAGCGATCATGACCGGCCTCCATTGACACTTGCTGCGCGCACAACAACGGCAGGTGACACATCAGGGTTTGGCGGGGGCGCGTTCAGGCCTTTCTCGTAATCGGCGAACAGATCATAAAGATCCATCTCCCGCAGCTCCGCAATCGTCGCCGCGGGCAGGTCAGCCAGACTGCCAAGGGGGCCGAATTCGTTCTCCAGCTCCACGAGGATTTTCGCCCGCCAGGCGGGGTCTGCCAGGTGCTCGACGACATTGCGCTTGGGCTTGAACAGCGCGGCACTGATGGCGCCGCCGGCCAGGCAGCCGACAATGCCGACCAGCATCGCGTAGGCACGGGCCATCTGCAGCGACTCTACCCAACCCACCAGCAGCTGTTGCGCGGTGAAAAAGGCGCCGAGGCTGACGGTTGCGCCGATGGCGATGGAGTAGACCAGGTGGCGACCCTCCACGGTGTCGCCCCAGACTTCGAACAGTTCGGGTTTCATCTAGATTCTCCCACTGCCCTTGCGGGCTTTTATTGTTATGAACGTGAAGAGATAACGCTTATCGCATTGTGCCCAGGCTACGTTTGGCGAGCAGGGCACGGGCTACCCTGGATGCCGTTGGCCGGCCGAGTTCGGCACTGATGAACTCACCGGTATCGATCAGTGCCTGAAGATCGACGCCGTGGCTCAGGCCCAAGCCGTCGAGCAGGTACACCAGGTCTTCGCTGGCAACGTTGCCTGTGGCACCTGGCGAATACGGGCAACCGCCCAGGCCGGCGACCGAGCTGTCGAAGACCCGGACATCGGCCTCCAGCGCCGCATGGATATTGGCGATCGCCATGCCGTAAGTATCGTGGAAATGCCCGGCCAGCGCGCTCACCGGTACAACCTGGCGACAGGCCTGGATCAGCGCCCTGGTCGCCGCCGGTGTCCCGGTGCCAAGGGTGTCGCCCAGGCTGATTTCGTAGCAGCCCATCCCGAACAGTGAAGCACTGACGGCCGCCACGGCTTCAGGTTTGACCGGGCCTGTGAACGGGCACGCCATGACGCAGGACACGTAGCCGCGCACCCTGACGCCGGCATCGCGGGCGCGCACCATGACCTCCTGGTACTGGCGCAGGCTTTGCGCAATCGAACAGTTGATGTTCTTGTGCGAGAACGCCTCGGAGGCCGCCGCGAACACGGCAACCTCCCGGCAACCTGCCGCTATTGCCGCCTCCAGGCCTTTGAGGTTGGGCACCAGCGCCGTCCAGGTCACACCCGGGCGCACCGGCAATGCCTTGAACACTTCATCGGAACCGGCCATCTGCGGCACCCAGCGAGGCGAAACGAACGCCCCGGCCTCCAGGGTTTGCAACCCGGCGTCGGCCAACCTTTGCAGCAACCGCACCCGGGTCTGCGGCGACAGCGTCAGCGTTTCATTCTGCAGGCCATCCCTGGCGCCGACTTCGACCAGCCGTACAGCGTCCATTACTGCGCCCGCTTGTGCTTGAGCAGTTCAGCCGCTTTGTCGGCGCGCACGTCGCGGGCCTCGACCATCTGCTTGACCAGCCAGTTGACCTCTTCGCCCCGGGCGCCGGCCGATAGGGCAATGTTGCGCGCGTGCAAGGCCATGTGACCACGTTGTATGCCTTCGGTCGACAATGCCCGCAGCGCACCGAGGTTTTGCGCCAGGCCAACGGCTACGGCGATTTCGGCAAGTTCCTGGGCGGTTTTCACCCCGAGAATGCGCAGTGACAGTTGCGCCAGGGGGTGAGTCTTGGTGGCGCCGCCAACCAGCCCGACCGGCATGGGCATTTCCAGGGTGCCGACCAGATGCCCCTGGCGATCTTTTTCCCAGGTGGTCAGCGAGCCGTAATGGCCCTGGCGGCAGGCGTAGGCATGGGCGCCGGCTTCCACTGCGCGCCAGTCATTGCCGGTGGCGACGATCAACGGGTCGATGCCATTCATGATGCCCTTGTTGTGGGTGGCGGCGCGGTAGGGATCGACCACGGCGAAGTTGTAGGCATCGAGGATGCCTTCGATGACTTCCTCGCCCTTGTAGGCGGCGGTGGTCAGCAGTTCAGGGGCGATGCGCACCTGTGCCCGGGCAAGGCGCAGGTCGGCCAGGTTGGAGAGGATGCGCAGGCGTACCGTGCCGCCGGTGATTTCCTCCAGCAACGGCGCCACCGCTTCGGCCATGGTGTTGACGGTGTTGGCACCCATGGCGTCGCGCACATCGACAATCAGGTGGGCGACCAGCATCGGCCCGCGTGGGCTCTGGGCGAAGGTATGCACTTCGATGTCACGGCAGCCGCCGCCGAGCGTGTTGAGCAACTGGTCCTTGCGGTTGGCCAGCTCGATGATCTGGTCTTTGCGGCGCAGCAGGCTCAGGCGGGCATTGAAGGGGTCGTCGATATCGACGATCTGTACCTGGGCACGCATCAACGGCAGCGAGCTGGAGGTCTGGAAGCCCCCGGCGTCGCGCGCCAGCTTAGCCATGAACGAGGCCGCGGCGACCACCGAAGGCTCTTCCACCACCAGCGGCACGATGACGTCGCGGCCATTGATCTGGAAGTTGCTGGCCACCGCGTAGGGCAATTCGAATGTACCGAGCACGTTTTCGATCATGCCGTCGGCGATTTCCAGCGGCAACGCGCCGGCATCGCTCAGCAGGGCAACGTCCTCCTGAGGAAGGCCAAGCACCTCTTGCAAGTGGCTCAGGCGTTCAGTGGGCGACATGGCACGGAACATGGGCAGGCGGGAGTCGATGCTCATGGGGAGGGCTCTCTTGCAGTTATTGTTGTGAGTTGGCGCCACCCTAGTCCGATCTGTTCCGGCAAAGAAGGTACAGTTTGGACAGACAGTACCTAAGCTGTACCCTCTGTGAACCAACGCATTCAGGACTCCCGACCATGGCGCGGCTGACCCTCGCAGAGCAATTGGCAGCATCCTTGGTCGAGCAGATCGGCAACGGCACCTACCGCGTCGGCGAGCGCTTGCCGTCACTGCGCGAGTGCATGCGCTTGTTCGGCCATTCGAAAAACACCGTGATCAACGCCTATGAAGCGCTGGCTGCCCAAGGCCTGGTTGAAGCGCGACACGGGCAGGGCTTCTTCGTCAAACAAGGCGCGCCGAGCAGCAACGAGGCGGAAGAGCCACTGCCTTACGAGCGGGCGATGGACACCATCTGGCTGATGCGTCAGCAGTTCGTCCGCGAGCCCGGTCATTCACCGTTGGGTGAGGGCTTCCCCCCGGTCGAATGGTTGAAGGACATGCGCCTGGACAAGTTCACCCGGCAAATCATGCGCACCGGGGTGACCACGCTGTTCCGCTATGGCAACCGGCTGGGCAACGCCAGTCTGCGCCAGCACCTGGTGCAGAAGCTGGCCAGCTATGCGATCACCGCCAGCCCCCGGCAAATCGTCACCACCCACGGCGCCAACCACGCCCTGGACCTGATCATCCGCCGCTTCATTGCCCCGGGCGACAGCGTGCTGGTCGAAGACCCTGGTTACTACCCGCTGTTCGGCAAGCTGCAACTGCAAGGCGCGCGGATGCTCGCGGTACCCCGACTGGCGGACGGCCCGGACCTCGAGGTGCTGGAGCAACACCTGCGGGTGCATAAGCCCAAGCTGTTTTTCATTCAGTCCGTTGGCCACAACCCGACCGGCTCCGATATTTCCCCCGGCAAGGCGCATCGGCTGGTGCAGTTGGCCGAAGAGCACAACTTCATTCTGGTGGACGACGATGCCCTGGCCGATTTCAAGCCGGCCTCGGCGATCAAGGTATCGGCGCTGGATCAATTGCAGCGCTCGCTGTACGTCGGCAGTTTCTCCAAGTCTGTTTCAGCGGCCTTGCGGGTCGGCTTTATCGCCGGCAGCAAGGAGGTCATCGATGAACTGGGCGATCTGAAGATGCTCCTGCACACCAGCACCTCGGAGCTGTGCGAGCGCACCGTCGACGTGATCCTCACCGAAGGCCACTTTCTGCGGCACGTGCTCCGCCTTCAGGAACGCTTGAAAGCGGCCACCACGGCCGGCTTGCAGATGCTCGACGAGATCGGTGCCGAGGTGTTTGCGAGACCGGAGCAGAGCCTGTATCTGTGGGTCAGGTTTCCCAGGGTAGATGATGCCAGGGAGCTGACCCGGCAGTTGCTGCCCAAGGGCTTCATGATTGCGCCGGGGCATATTTTTTCGCCGGAGCAGGCCCGGGTGAATCCGTGGACGCGGTTGAACGTGGCGTACTTGAATGATGCCTTGCTCAAGGCGGTATTGAGCGAGTGAGCGGGGCGCCACTCGCGTTGGTGAAATAGTGGCAATTCGGTATCATTGACAGCTTCGTTCAATAAGGAAGAACAATGCATCCGTCGTTTTCACTGTCGTCCCTGAAACTGCCTGTTGTCTTGCTAATGACGGGCTTGATCAGCGCATGCTCCAACTATCACTACAAGCACTACCAGGCTGATTGGGCGCCGGAGTCCATGACCCCGTATGACGTGTCCAACAAGGCGGTCGATGCGCCTGAAGTGTATTTCGCAACCGTACGCTACCGGGCACTCGGCGTGCCTTATCATCGCCTGCTACTGGTGACGCATGTAGATGACCAGTTGCTCGAAGGCGCAGGGCGCCGCTCGATTCTCGACGTCTCTGGCCAACAGGCGCTGCGGCTGACACCCGGCAAACACTCCCTGACCTGGTGCTGGGCATCGATGAACGCGCTGGGCACCGGCGGGGCCAAGTGCGGGCTTACTGCCCGCGATGTCGAGTTCCGCGCCGGCCAGCGCTACATCGTCGACTTTTCGACCCGCGAGAGCATCAACGGCTATCCGGGGCGTGAGACCATGACCATCAGCATCGACTCCGAGATTCGAAACCTGGATACCCGGGAAGTCGTCTACCCGCCGCAGGGTGTCGGCAAGGTCATCAAGAGCCTGGAACAAGGCTGAATTCGTCGCAGCCATGCAACGCAGGTAGCCAGGCATCCGCAATCAGGCGCCAGCCCCGGTGAACACGGGGGGGCGCCGCTCCAGGAAAGCCTCGACCCCTTCACGCAGGTCACTGCTCTCGCAGGCCTGGCGGCGCAGTTCGGCGATGCGCTCCATCGCCTCCACCGGCATCGGCTGCAGGTCTTCCAGTATCCGCAGTTGTTCCTTGACCGCCTGCACCGCAAGCGGCGCCTTGGCGGCGATCTGCACGGCCATTGCAAGGGCCACGTCATCGAGTTGCTCAGGGCTGGTCAGGCGATTGATCACGCCAAACTGCAGGGCGCGGTCGGCATCGAGCGGGGACGCGCAGAAGAACATCTCCTTGAGCACATGAATCGGCAGGTTGTGCATGAAACGCAGCAGCCCGCTGGTGGTGTAAGGCACGCCCAGATTCGACGGGGTCATGGTGAAACTGGCGCTACGGTCTGCCACCACCAGGTCACAACTCATCACCAGATCGACCGCTGCGCCCCAGACGCTGCCAGACACCTTGGCGATGACCACGCCCGGATAAGCACGCACCCGTCGCAGCAAGCGGTCCAGGGGTTTGCCATGAGCCACGGGATCGCGTTCCGCCAAAACCTCGGTGATGTCGTGCCCGGCGCTCCAGACGCCCTGTAGCGGATCGCAGCCGAGGATGACAACCGCGATGCGCTGTTCAGCGAAGCTGACTAACTGCTGATCCAGTGCCGTCAGCAATTCGCAACTGAGCGCATTGCGGCTGCCGGGATTCGACATCGCTATGGTGCCGACCCGCCCCTGGAGAACACTGACCGACAGTAACGGCGACACATCATTCTGACTCATTGCAGCTCCCTTCCTTTGCGCCCCTGATATCCGGCACTCAGGACTATAGTGAGTATTCTCATAGCCATGAAATATGTTATTCCTTGGCCCCGATCTGTTTTACTTATGAACCTCGCCGAGCCGCCCTATGGACCTTCGACAGTTACGCTACTTCGTCAGGGTTGTTGAACACGGCAATGTCACCCGCGCCAGCGAAGCCCTGCATATTGCCCAGCCGGCGGTGAGTCAGCAGATCCGCAGCCTCGAGCAGGACCTGGGCATGCAGTTGCTGACCCGCAGCGTGCATGGCGTCAAGCCGACTGCCGCCGGCCAGACCCTCTACCGCCATGCCCTGGACCTGTTGCGCCAGGCCGACAGCACCCGCGAGCTGCTGCGCCAGGACGCCGAAACCCCACAAGGCAAGGTGTCGGTGGCCATGCCGTCGAGCACGTCACGGCTGGTCGCCATTCCCCTGGCGCGAATGATCCGTGATCGCTACCCGGGGATCATGCTCGAACTGATCGAAGCCCCCAGCGCCGACCTGCCGGGGCTGCTGAGCAACAGACGGGTGGCCCTGGCGGTGGTCACCGATGCGGTCGAAACGCCCAGTCTGGCCTTGCAGCCGTTGCTTACCGAAGAGCTTTACCTGATGGTCTGGCCCGAGTTCGCCCTGAGCTCGAACAAAGTCTCGATTGCCGAGCTGGCGCAGATGCCACTGGTGATGCCCAGTGCGCCCAACTCGATCCGCAGCCGGGTCGAATGGGCGCTGCGCGAACACGGGCGCCCCTGCGAGATCCTCTTCGAAACCAGCTCGACCTCGCTACTGTTTGCCGCGGTGATGGCCCGGCTTGGGGTTACCGTATTGCCGTGGTCTGCCGCGTACCTGGAACTGCATGAACACAAACTCAAAATGGCCAAGGTCGATCACCCGCAGTTCACCCGCGAGCTGTCATTGTCCTGGCATCGCGCCGATGTCATGAGCAATGCCGTGCAGAAGGTCAAAGCCGCGATCATCGAGCTGACTGGCGAACTGCGCCAGCGCCCCGAGTGGGCCCGGCAAGATGACCAGCCCCGGCCCCACTGATCACAGCACGCCGGGGACCACCAGGGTCAACCAGGCGACACAGGGCCCCAGCAAGGCAATCACAGCGCTGTAGACCAGCAAGCTGCGCAGCACTTTTTCCCGCTGCTCCTGGGGGGTGTTGGCCACCACCAGTGCGCCATTGGTGGAGAACGGGCTGGTGTCGACAATGGTGGTTGAAATAGCGATGGCCGCGACCACGCCGATGGCGCTGATCTCGCCCTTGCTCAGGAACGGCACGGCCAGGGGAATGATCACCCCGAGCAGCGCCGTGGACGAGGCGAACGACGAGACGATTGCGGCGGTGACGCACAGCAGCAAGGCCACCAGCAGTGGCTGGCCCAGGCTGGAGATGCCATGGGCGACATAGTCGATGGTGCCGATGGCCTGCATCACCCCGATGTAGGTGATGATCCCGGTGATCAGCAGCACGGTCGACCAGCTCACCTTGTCGATGGCCGCCTTCTGCGCCTTGGGCGCGATCATGGCCAGGACCACCGCGACCGTCATCGCCACCAGCCCGACATTGAACTTGAAGACCAGCGCCGAAACCCCCAGGACCAGCAAGCCGACCAGCGTCGACAGCTTGGCCCAGTCCAGGTCATTGACCGCCTGCAGCGGCGCCCCGGCACCGGTCAGGCCGGTGCGGTGGTACGCCGGGGAAGCCGGTGTGCCGCCATGGCCGAGAATCGCCAGGGATGCGCCGGCGACATGCAGGTCGGGCCCCGGGCCGACCGCCACCAGCGCCAGGCGTGCGCTGCGCAGCCCGCCAAAAGCGACGAAGACCACCATGGCGATGCCCAGATTGAACAGCAGGCTGGTGATGAACAAGGTGATCGGCGCATAGGGCAGGCCAGAGGAGGCAACGATCTGATTGGTGATGCCACCGAATATACTCACCGGCGAGAAACTGCCGCCCTGCGCACCGTGAATCACCATCAGCCCCATGAGCACGGGATTGATGCGGTACTGCACGGCAAAGTTGAGGGCAATCGGCGCAAGGATGGCCGCCACTGCCGGGCTCAGGGCGCCGAAACCGGTGAGCAGCGCCGCCACCACGAACATGACCCAGGGTATCCAGGCCACATGGCCGCGAACCAACAGCACCGCGCGCTCGATCAGCCAGTCGATGGTGCCGTTGTTCTGGGCGATGCCGAACAGGTAAGTGACGCCGACCAGGGTTAGAAACAGGTCACTGGGAAAGCCGGCGAAGATGGTCGCCGGGGCCATTTCCAGGAGCAGCGAACCGACCACAAAGGCCGCGGCGAAGGCCAGCGCGCCCATGTTGATGGGCAGGATGCTGGCGATGCCGAAGATGATCACCAGGACGATGATCGAGAGCATTTCATTGTTCATTTCAACCTGACTCCCCGCGTTTGGACGGCCCCGCAGAGACCGTCCTTGTTGTTATTCTTTCGGGTTTTTTGCTGGCCGGTTCAGGCCACGCCGGGTGCGCTGAAGCGATCGCGATAAGCGTCGCGCAGCAGGTTCTTTTGCACCTTGCCCATGGTGTTGCGCGGCAGCTCATCAACGAAGATGATCGCCTTGGGTTGCTTGTAGCGCGCCAGGCGCTCTTGCAATGCGTCCAGCAGCGCCTGCGCCTGCAGCCTGATGCCCGGCTTGCAGACCACCACAGCGGTGACGGCCTCGCCAAAGTCACTGTGCGGCACGCCGATCACTGCGCTTTCGGCCACGCCCTGGAGCTGGTCGATCTCGGTTTCGATTTCCTTGGGGTAGATGTTGTAGCCGCCGGAGATGACCAGGTCCTTGCTGCGCCCGACAATGTGCAGGTAACCCTTGGCATCGATTTTCCCCAGGTCGCCGCTGACGAAGTAGCCATCGCCACGAAACTCGTCGGCAGTCTTCTGCGCCATGCGCCAGTAGCCCTTGAACACATTGGGGCCTTGGATTTCGATCATCCCGACCTGGTCGACAGCCAGCGGCTCACCCGTAGCCGGGTCGGTAATACGGATCGACACGCCCGGTAACGGCATACCCACCGTATTGGCGATGCGCTCGCCGACATAGGGGTTGGACGTGTTCATCAAGGTCTCGGTCATGCCGTAACGCTCAAGGATCGCGTGTCCGGTACGGCTGAAAAACGCGCCGTGGGTTTCCGCTAACAGCGGCGCCGAACCGGAGATGAACAGCCTCATTCGCGCGGTACTCTGCCGATCCAGGCCCGGATGCTGCAGAAGGCGGACGTAGAAGGTAGGAACCCCCATCATCACCGTCGAGCGTTGCATCAGCGCAATGATTTCGAGGGGATCGAAGCGTGAGACGAAGCACATCGAGGCACCGGCCAGCATTGCGGTGTGAGTGGCCACGAACAGGCCATGGGCATGGAAGATCGGGAGCGCGTGAATCAGCCGGTCATCGGCGCTGAAGCGCCAGGCATCACACAAGGTACGGGCATTGGAGAGCAGGTTGCCATGGCTGAGCATGGCGCCTTTGGCGCGGCCCGTAGTGCCGGAGGTGTAGAGAATGGCTGCCAGGTCGTCGCTGGCACGAGGCACCGCCTCGAACTCGGTCGCGGCCATGTTGACCCGTTCGCTCAAGCTGCCTTGCCCCTGTTCAGCGAGGGTCTGCAGCGTAGCGCCATGCTCCAAGGCGATTGCCGACAGTGCATGCAGCGCCTGGGGGCGGATGACAAAGACCCGTGGCGTCGCATCGCCGAGGAAATAATCGAGCTCGGCTGGCGTGTAGGCCGTGTTGAGCGGCAGGTAGACAGCGCCGCAGCGCAACGTGCCCAGGTACAGCATCAGCGCATCGACGCTTTTATCGACCTGCACTGCCACCCGGTCACCCGGCAGTACACCGAGGCTACGCAAGGCGTTGGCAAATTGAGCGGAGCGCGCGAATGCCTGGCCATAAGTGAGTGGTTCGCCGGTGGGGGATTCCAGCAGCAGCGCAGCCGCCGGCGCGGACCTGAACAGGGCGTGGAACAGATTGCCGTCCATTAGGTGCATCCTCTTTCTTGTCGTTTTATTGAGTGTTGCGAGGTCAGCCGGCTATGGGGGCAGTGTATGAGGGCGTTCGAGAACTGAACAATATGAAATTCATTGGTCGCCATAGGAAGGGCTTATGGCAGTGGCTTGCTGATGCGCGCAGATCACTGTCGATTTGTCGGTGGAGACGTCGTGGTCGTCGGCTTAAGATCTTCAGGCCTGCACGTGTCTATCCCTCATCCAGGTCAAGGCCAATAGTCTATGAGCGCTTACAATAACCCGCTTCCGCCAAGACCCGAGATGGTCAGAGCGATGCTTGGCAGCGACAGCGCCTATGAAGGGGTGTTTTTTACCGCGGTGAAAACCACCGGGATCTTTTGCCGCCCGACCTGTGGCGCGCGCAAGCCAAAGCCTGAAAACGTCGAGTTTTTTGCCCAGGCGAACGAGGCCATGGCCGCCGGCTATCGGCCATGCTTGCGATGCAAGCCTTTGGACCTGGCCGCGTCGGCGCCAGAGTGGGTCAGGGGGCTACTCGCCGCTGTGTCGGCATCGCCTGATGTTCGCTGGAGCGATGCTGAACTCATGCAGCGTGGTATCGACCCCCTGCGCTTACGCAGGTGGTTCAAACAAAATTTTGGCATGACCTTTCACGCCTGGCTCCGTTCTCGCCGGCTGGGCATAGCGTTAGGCCGTATTGTCGTGGGAGAAACCTTGGATGACACCGCGTTTGATTCAGGGTACGAATCACTCAGCGGTTTCAGGGATGCGTTCAAAAAAACCTTTCAAATTACCCCTGGCAAAGCGAGCGAGACGTCGCTCCTGCTTTACCGTCACCTGACCACGCCCTTGGGCCCGATGATTGCCATGGCGGAGGAACGAGGCCTGGTGTTACTTGAGTTTCTAGACCGCCCGGCGCTCACCGCTGAACTCGATGAATTACGCCTGCGCTATGGGTATTCGATTGCGCCGGGCGAACATCGCCATATTGAGCAGATAGACCTACAGCTCAAACAATACTTTGATGGAAAACTGAGAAATTTCTCGGTGCCCCTGCACATGCCAGGCAGTTCTTTCGACCGGCTTATCTGGGGAGCGCTATTAACAATCGACTATGGGACGACCTCGACCTATGGTGCCATCGCTCGGCGCATCGGAAAGCCGGGTGCAAGCCAAGCGGTAGGCAACGCAAACGGGCATAACCGTTTATCCATCGTAGTTCCCTGCCATCGTGTGCTGGCGAGCAATGGTGCGCTCGCCGGATATGGCGGAGGCCAGCCACGCAAAGAATTTTTGCTGCGTCTGGAAAAGGCGGCCTTGCAGATGACGCAGCAGCAAGCCTTGCCATTGGCCTAGCGGCTGGTCACAGATGACGCTGCTGCGCTATGCCTTCACTCGACGTGCGCAGCGCCAGTGAAACGCATGGACGGCAAGCACCTCTGCCAGCCCAGTGTCATCAGTGCCAGCAGCGCTGCGACGAGCCCGACCCAGGCGAGGCTGGCCAGTCCCCAACGGCTCAAGGCGACAGCCCCGAGCATCGAGCCTAAAACAACACCTGCGTTAAAGGCTGCGATGTTGAGGCCGGAGGCCACGTCCAGCGCCTGCGGTCGATGGCGGCGGGCCAGGCTCAGGATGCGCGCTTGCAAGGGCGGAATAGCGCCATAAGTGGTCAGGCCGAGCGCCATGACCAATACCAGCATGAGCAGAAAACTGTCTTGCGCCATCCCGATCAATGCCAGCACCAGGGCTATGCCACCCAGCACCCAGAACGAGGCACGGTCCATGCCGATACGATCGCTCATGCGCCCGCCGACCATATTGCCAACCGCCGCACCCAGGCCATACGCCAGCAAGACTGCACTGATACGACGAGTATCGGCATGCGTCACCTGTAACAGCAATGGCGTAATGTAGGTGTAGAGCGCGAAAGAGCCGGTGTAGGACAACAGTGGCAAGCTGGCGCCTGCCAGCAAACGGCGGTCGAGCAACACGGACAATTGGCGCCGGCCTGGGTTGTCGCCGGTGATATCGCCTGCACCTGCCGGCATCCAGCAGGCCACACCCAGCGCCCCCACCAGCCCGCAAAGCGCAATCAGGGCGAATACCCACTGCCAAGGCAAGACGCTGCCTAGCCACGTGCCTGCCGGTACCCCCAACGCCATCGCGACGGTCACACCGCCGAATACCAGCGACAACGCCGCCCCGGCACGTTCCGGGGCCACAAGCCGCGTCGCCACGCTGGACGCCACGGCGAAGAACACACCGTGCGCCAACCCCGACAACAAGCGGGCCGCCAACAGTTGCGGCAGCTGCGTAGCCAGCGCCGCTATCACGTTGCCCACAGTGAAAATCAGCATCGCGGCTACCAGCAGGCGCTTACGAGGCCAGCCTGCAGCCATGGCCGTCAGGACCGGCGCACCGATCACCACACCCGCCGCATATAGCGTCACTGCCAGCCCGATCTGCGCCGTGCCAGCCTCCAGGCTGCTGGCCAGCGAAGCGGCAAGACCAATACTGATGAACTCGGTAAATCCGATAGCAAACGCGCAAAGGGTAAAAATGTAGATGGCGACAGGCATGTAGTGACTCCAGGGCAGGCTTCATCGCCGGTAAGGCACGAAGGTGATGACTCAGCCGCCATTCTGGGAAACCTGAACTTATCCAAAAAGGAGTAGATTGGTGAAACATTTGTGATGATCTGGAACAAATAGCAATGCGCAACATGGATGATTTGGCGGTATTCCTTAAAGTCGTGGATTGCGCTGGTTTCTCTGCAGCCGCGCGGATGATGGACCTTGCACCTGCCACGGTGAGCAAGCAGATTGCACGGCTGGAGCAGGAGCTGGGCGCTCGATTGTTCGAGCGAAGTACACGCCAGTTGCGCATCACCGACGAAGGTCGAGCCGTCGCCGAACGCGTTCGTCCAGCCCTGGCGTTACTGGCTGAGGCTGCCGAAGTCGCCAGGCAAGGCGTGCAGACGCTCACCGGAACGATACGTCTGACGGCGCCTGTCCCCCTCGGTTCGCGCTATGTGGCACCAGCGATCGCCCTGTTCCGTGAGCAGCACCCGCAGGTAGGATTTGACCTGCGATTAAGCGATCACGTCGTCGACCTTTACGATAGCGACCTCGACCTGGCCGTGCGGGTTGGCGCACTGGCCAGCTCGCGCCTCATCAGCCGCCGGCTCGCTGAAAGCCGGCGCATCCTGGTGGCAGCACCCAGCTACCTCCGGCAGATGGGATTGCCTGCCGGCCCAGGCGAGCTACACCAGCATCGCTGCCTGTTGTTCTCCTACCTAGGCCTTCGGCAAAACCACTGGACGCTCCGGCACGAAGGTCCAGGCGGCGACACGGAGCTCGTTGAGGTTTCGGGCGAGTTGCGCAGCGACAACGGCGACGCACTCAGGGCTTGGAGCAGAGCCGGGCTGGGGATCTCGTTGCGCGAGACCTGGGACGTCGCCGACGAACTGCGCAGCGGTGAGTTGGTACGTGTGCTCCCAGAATGGGAGGAGCCGGCGGTGCCGATTCAGGCAGTCCGTGTGCAACGCTCGTTAGTCCCGCGCAGGGTCAGCGCGTTCGTGGACTTTCTCGCCAGTCATTGGTGTTCGCCACCTTGGGAGCACTAGGGTTTGTACGAAAAGTCTAGGCCTGACCCGGGTTGCCCGCTCATTGACAATGAAGCTTCCGTGAATCTATCTTTCATTCAATAGAATAATTGAATGAAAGATAAGACCGATGATGGGCTACCGATTCACCAAGCGCCATCAGGTCCGGGGAGCCGAATACCATGTGGGATGAATACTACGCCAGCGATGAATACATCTATGGGACAGCGCCGAATGCGTTCCTGGCGGAGCACGCGGGCCTGCTTGCGGGACCTGTGCTCAGCGTGGCCGAAGGGGAAGGGCGGAACGCTGCTTTCCTGGCCTCGATCGGGCTCGATGTGCTGGGCGTGGACAGCTCCGCCGTTGGCCTTGCCAAGGCGCACAAACTCGCCGCATTGAAAGGCGTAGCGATCCGCACCGAGATTGCCGATTTTGCCGCCTACATGCCGCCGGAAGGGGCGTTTGGCGCGGTCGTCTCGATCTTCGCCCACATGCCCAGCCGCGTGCGTAAAAGGTTGCACGGCTTGGCGGCACAGGCGCTGCGCCCGGGTGGAATCATCCTGCTTGAGGCCTACAGCAAAGCGCAACTAACACGGGATACGGGCGGCCCGGATGATCTGGACATGCTGATGGCTGGCTCGGAGATAGAGCAGGAATTCCCTCAGTGTGACGTGCTGTTGTCCCGGGAAATCGAGCGAGATGTGATCGAAGGAACCTTCCATACCGGGCTCGCCTGCGTGGTGCAATTCATTGCAAGAAGACGATAGGCCGAGCACGCTCAACGTTCGGGAAAATGCCGTCAGGCAATCTGCTGGAGGATGCCTAGCAACCGGTCGAGGGCAGGATCGATGTCCAGTGTGTCGATGCCGCCGAACCCCAGTAACAGGCCTGACCGTATTGGCGCCTGGTAGTAGAACGCGTCGATCGGGTAAACACCGACCTCGACTTTGCGGGCCAGCTCTGTGAGCAGGCGGGTATCGACGGGCACCTTGAACAGCGCCCCGATATGGAACCCGGCGGTGTTGGCGATCGGCTCCAGCCAGGCGGCCAGGTCGCCGTTCAGACGGTTGAGCAAGCGCGTTCGGCGACCGGCATAAATGGCGTGGCAACGACGGATATGCTTGTGCAGTTCGCCATCGGCGATGAACTTGGCCAGGGCCCATTGGGTGAGCGACGACGTATGCCAGTCGCTGACCTGCTTGGCCCTGATCACGGCGTCGATGAGCGAGCCTGGCAACACCGCATAGCCCAGGCGCATCTCCGGAAAGGTGGTCTTGGAAAACGTGCCAACGAAGGCCACCAGGCCATCCTGGTCCATGCTCTGCAAGCAATCGGTGGGCCGGCCCTCGAAGCGGAACTCGCTGTCGTAGTCGTCTTCGATGATAACCGCGCCCAGTGCCTTGGCACGTCGCAACAAAGCCTGTCGGCGCGCGGTGGTCATCGGCATGCCCAGGGGATACTGGTGCGCAGGGGTCACGTAGATCAACCGGGTGTTGTCGGGAATGAGGTCGACGCAGATGCCCTGGTGGTCAACAGGCACGCCGACCACGGTGGCACCCAGGGATGAAAACAGCTGGCGGGCAGGGGGGTAGCCGGGATCTTCGACAGCAACAATGCTACCCGGCTCGAGAACAACCCTGGAGATCAGGTCCAACGCCTGTTGCGTGCCGTTGCAGACCACCACATCGTGGTCCTGGCAAATCACCCCGCGAGAAAACGAAATGTGCTGGGCAATCGCGCTGCGCAGTGCCGGCAAGCCTTCGGCATGGCTGTAGAAACCGGGCGAGCGCTGCATCTGACGCAAGCCGTGCTGCACGCAGCGACGCCATTCGTCCTGGGGGAACTGCCCTTTGCTGGTGGCGCCGCCGATAAACTCGTAGCGCAGGGTGCCTTCCAGGGTCGGCGTGGGTATGGGCGCCGGCAGGTTGCGCCAGCGGTTGATCTGCGCCTCGCACGCCAACCCCATGGCACTGGCGTGACGTGGATGGGCGACGGGGCGAGCATTGACGAAGGTGCCTTTGCCGACCCGACCAATCAGAAAATTCTCGTATGTCAGCTGTGTGTAGATGTCGGAAATGGTCTTGCGAGAAATACCGAGTTGCTCGGCCAGCAGGCGGGTCGGCGGCAACTGCGTGCCTGCTGCCAGGCGACCGCTCTCGATCGCGCTGCGCAGTTGATTGTACAACTGCCCTGCGAGATCCTTTCGGCCCTTGATGACAACATGAAGTTCCATACTGCTCCCTGTAAGGGTATTTATTAACTTGGCGGCCATTGGTCTACGGAAAATAAATGCCAATGGTCTTCGACTTCACCCTGCGGGCGACCTAGCATGGTCTGCGGATCCGGGTTCCAAGGTGCAGGGAGCACATTGCCGTGGGGACTCGGTCTGCAATAGCTGTCGGTGTTGGCAATGATTTCAAGTGGCTGAAAGTTTCTTGATGTTTTGCCTCGACGACAGTCTCCCTTGAACCGTGAATATTATCCGGTGGGTTATTCCGGCACGCTATCGGGTTTTATTCGCGTGATTTGACTTTAGGACTCGGCCGATTTCGCGAGTCCTTTTTTTTCTGAACATTCGAGGGTCAAAAAATACCCCCGCCTGCACCACGGGGGCCTGTCAGCACAGCGGCCTCAACCGCGCTCGGACGGGTCACCCTCCTCGGACTTCACGGTGTTGCGAACATCATTTCCGGCGCTCTCGCCCTCGGATTTGACGGTATTGCCAATATTGTTCTCAGCGTTCTGCTGATCGCCAGGCAGGGCCTGCGCGCGTACCGCCATCCGTTCTATCAGACGATCACTGCCCCCTTCGGCAAAGGCGATGTTATGGATAGCGAATACGAGCAGTGCGCCAAGCGTCAGAATGTTTTTCATAAAATTTCCCTGATGGAAAGTCCGTCGAAAGTGATGGCTTCAGGTTCAGGATAAAAAATCGAGCGGCGTGATTGAATAGCCAATATGCAGTAAAAGCACGTAGCCAATCGGTGAAAAGCAACGCGAGCGCGGACTATCGGTTTTATCAATAATTGGTGCTTTCGTGGTGGGTATTAAGTTCATAAGGTGATGGCGTGAGTGAATAAACTCTCGTGTTTTTCGACATGAGTTTACTTTTCAGCGAGAACCGATATGAATGCCAATCTGCGCATGAGCTATAAGAGCCGGGCAGTGCTTGCCATCAGCACGCTAACGGTAGTGGGCGTCGCCAGTTACTACCTCAATGGCTCCATGGCAACCCCAACCCCAACCCCATCGCTGCCGCTGGCACCGACACCGGTGGGGGTGGCCAGCGTGATCGAGAAGCCAGTCATCGAGTGGAGCGAGTTCTCCGGACGTGTCGAGGCGATCGAGCATGTCGAAATCAGGCCGCGAGTCACCGGCACCATCGACACGGTGAGATTCCAGGAAGGGGAGATCATTGCCAAGGGTGCGCCGTTGTTCACCATCGACCCGCGCCCCTACCAGGCGGTGCTGGCCAAGGCCCAGGCGACCCGCGAAAGTGCCGCGGTACGGTTGAACCTGGCGCGTAGCGAGCTGGCCCGCTCGAACAAGCTGATCCAGGAACGGGCGACGTCGCAACGCGAGCACGACCAGCGCGCCAACGAGCAACTCGAGGCCCGGGCTGCCCTGGCAGCGGCGCAGGCCGACGTACAGGCCGCCCAATTGAACCTGCAGTACACCACCATTACTGCGCCTGTCAGCGGGCGTGTGTCACGTGCGGAACTGACCGTCGGCAACCTGGTCGGCACCGGCCCCGATGCTCCGGTACTGACGACCATCGTTTCGGTGTCGCCGGTGTACGTGAACTTCGAACTCGATGAAGCGAGCTATATCCGCTACGCGCGCAATGGCACCCGAGGCAGCACCGGCGTCGCCGAGTTGCCGGTGCTGATGGGCCTTGCCACCGAGACCGATTATCCCTACAGCGGGCGCATCAAGTCGTTGGACAACCAACTGGACCGCAACTCTGGAACCCTGCGGGTACGCGCCGTGTTCGACAACGCCAACGGTGTACTGACCCCCGGCATGTACGCCCGTGTGCGTACGGGGGACGGTGCCCCGCGCGCGGCCGTTCTGATCGACGACCAGGCGGTCGGCACCGATCAGGCGAAGACGTTCGTGTTGGTGGTCACCCAGGGCAACACGGTGGAGTACCGCGAAGTGCATCTTGGGCCGTTGTTTGAGGGCCTGCGGGTGGTGCGGTCCGGGCTGGCACGCGGTGAACAGATCGTGGTGCAGGGCCAGCAGAAGGTGCGCCCCAATGACCAGGTAGACCCGCAACCGGTGGCATCGTCCATCGCACTCCAGCAACAAGATCGGCCAGGCCGGTCCTGACCTGTAGTGAAGAGGTCTTGCACATGAACATTTCCCGCTTCTTCATTGATCGGCCGATTTTCGCTGGCGTGCTGTCCGCGATCATCTTCATTGCCGGCTTGATTTCGATCTTCAACCTGCCCGTTTCTGAATATCCGGAAGTCGCGCCACCCTCAGTGGTGGTCAAGGCTCAGTATCCTGGCGCACATCCGCAGACTATCGCTGAAACCGTCGCCACGCCCATCGAAGAGCAGATCAACGGCGTCGAAGGCATGCTGTACATGAATTCCCATGCCACGGCGGATGGCCAGTTGACCCTGACCGTGACCTTCCGCCTGGGCACCGACCCCGACCTGGCCCAGCAGCGGGTGCAGAACCGCGTCAACCAGGCGCTGCCGCGGCTGCCAGAGCCGGTGCAGCGGCTGGGCGTGACCACCGTCAAGAGCGCTCCCGACCTGACCATGGTGGTGCACCTGCGCTCGCCCAACGAGCGCTACGACATGCAGTACCTGCGCAACTATGCCCTGCTCAACGTCAAGGACAGGCTCGCCCGCATCAACGGTATCGGCCAGGTGCAGGTGGCCGGTTCCGGCGACTACGCCATGCGCATCTGGCTCGATCCGCGCAAGCTCGCGGCGCGTAACCTGGCACCCGGCGATGTGGTCCAGGCCTTGCGTGAGCAGAACGTCAATGCCGCCGCCGGGGTGATCGGCGCCGCGCCTGCGGCGCCCGGAGTGGACTACCAGATCTCGGTCAATGCCAGCGGGCGTCTCAATACCGAAGAAGCGTTTCGTGAGGTGATCGTGCGCACCTCCGCGGATGGCCGCATCACCCGCCTGCGCGACGTGGCACGGGTCGAACTGGCCGCCGGGGAGTATGCGCTGCGCACCTTGGTGGACAATAAACAGGCCACGGCGCTGCTGATCTACCAATTGCCCGGCGCCAACGCACTGCAGATTTCTGACGACGTGCGCAAGGCGATGGTCGAGCTCAAGCACGCCATGCCCGAAGGCGTCGATTACCAGGTGATCTACGACCCGACCCAGTTCGTTCGTGCGTCCATCGACGCCGTCATTCACACCCTGCTCGAAGCGATCCTGCTGGTGGTCGTGGTGGTGATCGTGTTCCTGCAGACCTGGCGCGCCTCGATCATTCCATTGCTCGCGGTACCGGTTTCGGTGGTCGGCACCTTCGCCGTCATGCTGGCCATGGGGTTCTCGATCAATGCCTTGAGCTTGTTCGGGCTGGTCCTGGCGATTGGCGTGGTGGTGGACGATGCGATCGTCGTGGTGGAGAACGTCGAGCGCAATATCGGCCTGGGGCTTTCGCCTCGCGAGGCGACCTATCAGGCCATGCGCGAAGTGTCCGGGCCGATAGTCGCCATCGCCCTCACGCTGTGCGCGGTGTTCGTGCCGCTGGCGTTCGTCAGCGGCTTGTCCGGGCAGTTCTTCAAGCAGTTCGCCCTGACGATCGCCATTTCCACGGTGATCTCGGCGTTCAATTCGCTGACCCTGTCGCCGGCGCTGGCAGCGATGTTGCTCAAAGGCCACGAGGCACCCAAAGACGGCTTCCAACGGGTGTTCGACAGGTTATTCGGCGGCTTCTTCGTGCGTTTCAACCGGCTCTTCGGTCGCGCCTCCGACCATTACGGCACCGGCGTGTCGCGGATTCTCAAGCGCAAGAGCGCAGCGTTGCTGGTGTATGCGCTGCTGGCCGTCGCCGCAGTGCTGATCTTCAATCGCGTCCCCACAGGCTTCGTGCCGCCGCAAGACAAACAGTACCTGGTGGGTTTCGTGCAACTGCCCGATGCCGCCTCGCTGGATCGTACCGAGTCGGTCTTGCGCGAGATGACCACCATGGCCCTGGCCCAGCCGGGCGTGGATGCGGTCACTGGCTATGCCGGCTGGTCGATCAACGGCTTCGTCAGCAGCCCCAACTCGGGCGTCGCCTTCTTCGTGCTCAAGGATTTTGCCGAGCGCAAGGGCCCCGGCATGACGGGCAACGAAATCGCTGCGCAACTCAACACCCGGTTCGTCGGTATCAAGGGGGCCTACACGGCGGTGTTTGCGCCGCCTCCCGTGTCCGGCCTGGGGAGCGTGGGCGGGTTCAAGCTGCAACTGCAAGACCGTGCCGCCCTGGGCAATGCCGCGCTGGACCAGGGGCTGCAGGCGTTCATGGCCGAAGCGCGCAAGGCCCCGGAGCTGGCCGGGTTGTTCTCGAGCTTCCAGATCAACGTGCCGCAGTTGTATGCCGACGTTGATCGTACCCGCGCCCAGCAGTTGGGCGTCTCCATCCCGGCGGTGTTCGAAGCGTTGCAGATCTACCTGGGGTCGATCTACGTCAACGACTTCAACAAGTTCGGGCGGACGTTCCAGGTCAAGGTGCAGGCCGATGCGCAGTTCCGCGGGCATGCCGAAGACATCGGTCTGCTCAAGACCCGCAATGACAAGGGCGAGATGGTGCCGCTGGCCTCACTCCTCACGCTACGACAGAGCTACGGCCCCGACCAGGCCATGCGCTACAACGGTTTCCCCTCCGCCGACGTCAGTGGCGCGCCAGCGCCGGGCTACAGCAGCGGCCAGGCCCTGCAGGCGGTGGAGCGTATCGCCGAACGGACCTTGCCGCGCGGCATCGGCTACGAATGGACCGAGATCACCTACCAGGACAAGATGGCCGGCAACACCCTGATCATCATCCTGCCGCTGGCGATGCTGCTGGTGTTCTTCGTGCTCGCCGCGCAGTACGAGAGCCTGAGCCTGCCGCTTGCGGTATTGCTGATCGTGCCCATGGGCATTCTGTCGGCGATCACCGGCGTATGGCTGACCGGTGGCGACAACAACCTGTTCACCCAGATCAGCTTCGTGGTGCTGGTGGGGCTGGCCTGCAAAAACGCGATCCTGATCGTCGAATTCGCCCACGAACTGGAACACCAGGGGCGCTCGATCCGCCAAGCCGCGATCGAAGCCGCACGCCTGCGCCTGCGGCCGATCCTGATGACTTCAATCGCCTTCATCGCCGGAGTGGTGCCGTTGATCCTGTCCAGCGGGGCGGGCGCCGAAATGCGCCAGGCCATGGGCATCGCGGTGTTCACCGGGATGATCGGGGTGACCGTGTTCGGCCTGTTCCTGACGCCGGTGTTCTATGTGCTGTTACGTCATCTTTCGCTGCGCTTCACACGCCGTGAGCGCGTTGCCGCGCCGCCAACCGAGGGCTCGCGCGAACCGCTCGGCCAGCAGCAGACCCAGGAGGCTTGAGCCATGAAACCCATCACCTTCACATACAGCCTGCTGAGCCTGGCAGTGCTGCTCAGTGGCTGCTCCCTGGGTAAACCTGCAGAGAGCATCGAGGTCGATATACCGGCCAGCTACCGCGAGATCGCCGCGGAAAATGCCGACCGCTGGAAGTTGGCAGAACCCGCTGACGGCAAGGACCGTGGCCACTGGTGGCGGGTATTCGCCGACCCGCGACTGGAGCGTTTGATCCTCCAGGCCGAGCAGGCGAGCCCGACGTTGACTGTGGCCTTTGCGCGGGTCCAGGAGGCACGTGCGCAAGCGGGCATGGCCAGGGCCGATAGCGCCTTGCAGTTGGGAGTAGGGGCCGGGCCAACGCGCCAGGGTACAGCCCGGTCGACCCAGACCCGCCTGCGCGCCCAACTCAACGCCAGCTATGAAGTGGACCTGTTTGGCGCACTGCACGACAACTCGCGGGCTGCCGCCCTCGAGGCCATGGGCGAGGAGGCCGCTTATCGCTCGGTGTTGCTGGCCTTGCAAGCGGATGTGGCACGCAGCTATTTCAGCCTGGGTGCCTTGGATAGCGAGATCGCGGTGCTTACCCAGACCATCGGCCTGCGCCAGGAGGCGCTGCAGATGGTGCAGCGCCAGTTCGATGCCGGCGATCGAAGTGAGTTGGAAACGGCCCAGGCCCGCACCGAGCTGGCATCGGCGCAGGCCTCACTGGAAGCGGTGATGCGTCAGCGGGCCAGCCAGGATCATGCCCTGGCAGTACTGGTCGGCAAGCCGCCCGCGGCGTTCAGCCTGACGGCCGGCGGGTTGCACTCAAGCACGGTGCAGGTGCCTGCCGGGCTGCCGTCCGAGCTGCTGGAGCGGCGCCCGGACATCGCCCAGGCGCAGCGGCGAATGGCGGCTGCCAGCGCGCGTATCGGCGTCGCCAAGGCGGCGTTCTTTCCACGCCTGGTGCTGACCGCCTCGGGTGGTTTCGAGTCCTCCGATCTCAACGACCTGTTCAAGTGGTCGAGCCGCAGTTGGGTGCTCGGGCCGCTGTTAGGCACGGTGCTGAACATGCCCTTGCTCGACGGTGGTCGCAATCAGGCGGGGCTGGACAAGGCCAATGCCCAGTACGACGGGGCGGTGGCGGCGTATCGGCGGCAGGTGCTGGTGGCCTTCAAGGACGTCGAGGACAGCCTCAGCGACATCCGCACCCTCGACCGCGAGCTGGCCTTCCAGGACGAAGCGGTCAACGCTGCCGGGCGGGCTGCAGCGCTGGCCGACACGCGCTACCGCAATGGCTCGACCAGCTATTTCGAGAGCATCGATGCGCAACGCAGCAGCCTCGATGCCCAGCGTGCGCAGGTGCAGGTGGCGGGCGAGCGTTCCAGGGCCTATGTCCGCTTGATCACCGCCCTGGGCGGCGGCTGGGTGGATACGCCTGCGTCCGCTCCGGCGCAACTGGCGAAGGTCACCGAGCACTAGTGGCCGGGCGCCAGGCCGGAAGCCGGTGGCTCATTGGTCTGGCGTTTTTCCCGGTTATTGGCTGTGGTTCGCGGGCGCACCGCGTCCTACAGTTGGTCGACAACGACAGTGGAGCCAACGGATGGAATCTAGACTCGATTACTACTCGGCATCACCCAAGGCGATCAAGGCGATGATCACCCTGGAGGCCATGACCAATGACCTGAGCATCGAACAGCAACTGTTGCACCTGATCAAGATTCGTACCTCGCAGCTGAACGGCTGCGCCTTCTGTACCGACATGTACTCGGTTGACTCCCGTCGCCTGGGCGAGACGGATCGCCGGCTGTATTCGGTGGCCGTCTGGCGTAGCAGCGACTTCTTCAGCGCGCGTGAAAAGGCCGCTCTGGCCTGGACCGAAGCGCTCACTTCGCTTACCCAGGGCGATGTCTCGGACGAGATTTACCGTCAGGTGAAAGCGCAGTTCAGTGATGCCGAGATAGTCGACCTGACCATGGTCATCAACGCCATCAGCAGTTGGAACCGCCTGGCGGTGAGCTTCAGGCAGAAACCCAGCATCTGAGCTGGACTTACGCTTGCCTCAGACGATAGGCCGTGGCGCTATTGCCATTGCGCTGGCGAGTCCAGCCGGCAGCCTCCAGCGGCCTGGCGATCAGCTGATTCATGATTCCGTGGCCAGGCAGCAGTACGGGTCCTTCAGCAGCAAGGGACTGAAGCCGTGGTGTCACAATCACGCTGGCGGTAGCCGCCAGCTCAACGCTGACCATGACGCATCAGGATGTTTTCCAATCCTTGATTTGCGCTTGCGTGCGGAGGCGTTACTACAGGATTTCTGTCAGTTGGGAGAGCTGTTGAGCTTCTGCAGTTCAATTTGCTCGGCGGCACTGCGCTCAAGGTTGATGCGTTCCTCATCCAGATACCGATAAATACTCTGGAGGCTGTCGATTTTCTGTTTGATCGCTGCCATCTTTTTTTCAATCAGTTTCGCGCCGGCAGCACAATCAATCAGCTTGTTGCGCTGCGCATCGAGAATCTCGCCAATCTCCCCGAGGGAAAAGCCCATGCTCTGTGCGCGCTGGATAAAGTCCAGGTCCTGCAGGGTTTGCGAGGTGTAGACGCGGTAGTTGTTGGTCCGCCGCTGGGGTGAGATCAAGCCGATTTGTTCGTAGTAACGAAGGGTGTGTCGACTCGCTCCGCTGCGGGCTTCCAGTTCGCCGATTCTCATGAAAACATCGCTTGACTGTAGAGTTGGGTCGATAGTTTACGCTTGATTTCTCACCTTACCAAGGAGCAGAGAAATGAGCGTGGAGTGCTTTGTCACGGGGGGTACTGGCTTCATCGGTCAGCATCTGGTGGGCCATTTGAGTGCCCAGGGGCACAAGGTTCGGGTCTTGATGCGTCGCCCGGAGCGACTGGCTGAGTTGCGCGAGCAAGTTGCCAGGCTGGGGGGCAATGCCGCCCAGGTGTTTGCCGTAGCCGGCGATCTGGAGCGGAGCGAACTGGGTCTGAGTGTGGCCGACCGAGCACGGCTAAGACAAGCCAGCATCGTGTTTCATCTAGGTGCCCAGTTCGCGTGGGGGCTGTCGCTGCAACAGTCACGCGCAGTGAACGTCGAGGGGGCGAGGCAGGTGGCGCTGTTGGCCGCTGAACAAAAGAGCCGTTTGGTGATGATCGGCGGCTACATGCTGAAGAATCACGCGCATCTGCGCAACATCGGCATTGATCCCCAGCGTCCGCAACTGACCGACTGGCCCGCCGTCTACCGCCAGGTCGGTGGTTATGAGGCAAGCAAGCTGGAGGCGCATTTTGCGACCCTGCAGGTCATGTCGGCCCAGCGCGGGGAGATGACCGTTGTCCACCCCGCGACAGTGTGCGGCCACAGTCGCACCGGCCATATCCTTGAGGGACAGCCCCTGGCGGCGCTGATACGCAACCTGGTGCAGGGCAAGCTGGCGGCCGTGCCAGGTAGCCCCGAGCACTGGTTGCCACTGGTTACCGTGGATTACCTGGTTGAGCTGCTGGCAGCCTGCGCTTTTGATGACGCGATGATTGGCCAGGAACTGCTGGCCCTTGATGAGCGCACACCCCATTTGCGAGAACTGCTGGCCCAGGTGGCGCACCCGCTTGGCGTGAAACCGCCGAAGCATCACCTGTCGCTGCGGCTGATGAAAATACTCCTGAGCGTGCCTCCCATCGCGCGGTTATTGAATACCAGCGTCGAGGCCTTGGACTTTATCCAGACCACCCGTTTTGATACAGCGGCGACCGGGCAATTTGCTGGCCGGCATGGCATTGTCAAACCGGATATCCGCGAGGCGCTGCAACTCACCGCCATGTTCGTCAATGCACATTGCCTGGGCAAGGGGGGATCAACCCGGCAACAGCCCCCAGTCCTTTGCAAGCTGTCTTGCCGAGTCCGCAGGCAGTAGGGTCGATCCGCTGCGGCGAACCCGCGCCGCATGATCAGCAAGCCCTTCGACGAGTGCGGCCCACTCCAATCGAGGTTCCTTGACATAGTCCCAGCCAAGTCCGAGCCATGGGCATCGCCCGCCGATCCTGGCAAGTGTGGCGGTTGTCGCCTGCGTGGCATAGTCGGGGAGTACCGGCGCATCTTGTCGCGATTGGCAAGCCTTCACCGCCGGCACATGCAATTGCAGCGCGCCATGCTTGTCTCGTGTCACCTGCATCGCCCCGAGAAGCGCGATGTCATAGGGCACCGCCTGGTCTCGGGCAGCATAAAAATAGGCCATGCGCCGAATGTTGTCGTAGTCGGCCGTGGCACGGTAGAGATAGGCGCAGATGACGCCCAGCATCGGATCGGCGTGCTTTTCGTGTCGCAGGTCTGCGGCGAGTCGATCAAGGCTGTCGACTCGAAGCCGGCCGGCGGCGAATTCATTGATGGCCCTCAGGGCCGCGCGATATCTTTCGGGGGAACCTTGCGCTCCGTAGACCTGGAAAACATCCCCGTCGGTGCTGGGTGCAACGACCGCATACAGACTCACATAAGGAACGACAGGGGTAAATTGCCCATCGGCCAGCTCCACCAGAACAGGCGTCCCCTTGCAGTGGTCATCAACGTGGAATGCGTTGAAGGGGGGATCGGATCTGAGGGGCTTGAGCGCAGGGTCGGACAGCAGCTTCGCCTGATCGCCCCAGACGATCAGGTTCGCGCTGCCGGGACGGTTGACTTCCATGAGTCGGCGTTCAACCTCCAAGGCGACCGACTCAGTCGCGCTCTTGAGGGAGTGAGTGTCTGGCCCCTTCGGCTGGACAGGCTTGAGCCCGAAACCTTTGCCGAGGAGGCGATCCCGGAAGGCGCGGTTGGTCTTTGCGCGTTCCAGGATTTGCTCGGTGGATTCCGCTACGCCAACGGTCTTACCTGCGCCGAGGACCGCCGAATTGCTTCCAGATGGCCAGGGTTGCAGGTCGGCAGGGCCTGGCTGCGGGGTCGTGGTGTCGCAAAGCACCACGGACTCGGGATCGACCTGGCATTGCGGATCGAGTTTCAGGTGGTACTGGCTTGCACGCTCGGTTGTTCGCGAACGAACGCATTTACCCAGCGTCGTGGTGGTTATCATCCCGTTTTCGATGGCGGTTGGTTCCAGGCCCCAGAGTATGTCTGCGATGACGCCAGAGAACACGCATTTGCCCGGTGCGGCCGCGGCAGGGTCATAGACCATATAGCCGAGCTGTCCGTCCTGGCAGGATGCAAGGCGGTCGAATCTGGGGCTGTCAACGCGAGTGCCCTGTACAACGATCCCGCGCACACCATCAAGCCGCATCAGCTCCAGGCTCTGCGGCGCTTCGCGGCAGGTGTCGGTAATAAGTGTTATGCGTTTGACGCCGTGCAGAAGTAATTCCTCATAGAACCCATCGACCACGATGCGGTACTTCATGTGCAGCGAGTCGCTGAACAGCCAAAAGATCGAGCCGAAGTTCGCCCCGGTCAGTCCATGCCCGCAAAATGACAGGATCAACTGGTCAACGACCTCGGCGCCCACCGGAAACAGTTCATCGACGGCCCGCTGTACCCGCTCTCGTGTGACCGGGTTCGCTTTGCCGTCGGTTGAGCCGTCGTCGACGACTCTTACGTTGTCGACGCCGAAACCCGAGCGCAGGGCCCATTCTCCCATTGCGCGAGCGGCGAAAACGGCGCCATCCAGATAGGCGAAGTCCAGGGCCAGTTTCGCGACAGGCGTCACCGTGCTGACGCCGATTGCCAGACAAACACGCCTAACCATGGGGACGCTCCGCATTGCGCTGGGTGAGGAGGGTGTATAGGTGAGCGGGTGAAAAAAACCGGGGCCAGCACCAGCGCGCAGGGCCAGGAGGCGTGAACCGTTCAGCCAGCATGATGACGCCAGTGAACAGCATCATCGGAATGTGCCAGGCGCCGCTGACAACGGGCACCAACATCCAGGCCCAGCACGAGCCAATACAATAGGCCCCATGCGTCATGCCGAAGACCAGGCAATCCCGGTCGGCGGCCCCACCGAACAGGCCTATTCGCCGCGGTTGATGGCTGCGATTGAGTGCCGCACGGTGCCACGGGCTTGCGCTCCAAAGCAACGCGACCAGCAGGGCTATTGCCAGGGCGTTGTCCACGACAGTGATCTGTAGCAACAGCGCCAGGGCCGACAGGACCAGGCCTGCGGCCATCCACGGCGCGCAGTAGCCGAGCAGGAAACCGGCGCTCGCACGTATTCGCCTGTTTGGCAGGCTGGAGCGCCACACATGCATGAGTGGCATCGCCAGAAGGGGCGGCATCATGGTCAACAGCATCAACAACCAACCCGCCAGGATACGGTGGATCGGGTTCACCGCGAGCTCCGCTTGCAGCACCGCGGGCCAGCTGGTGAAGATCGATAGCCCATTGGTGGCCACGCAAAACGCGGGACCTTCTGTACTTGCGTCGCTGTAAATGGAAAGGGCCAGGCCGAATCCCGCCGTGGCCAGAAGCACTGGCCAAGGGGCATAAGTGAAACTGCGTAAAACCAGGCCTGGCCGCATGAGGCCGCCCCCTCAACTGACGATGCCGCTTCGCTTGAGCACGCTTATGCGTTCAACGGTTATAGGTTCTTCATCGGTTATCTGCTCTCCAGGCACCAGGGTCACCCGCAGATGATTCGGATCAAAGTCCCCGGCGGCCGCCAGCCGCTGGGCCAGATCGGTGATGTCGATCGTATAGCCCAACCCGCTGCCTGCATGGGGGCCGTCCGTTTGCGAGGCAACGTTGAGACCGAAAAGCGTAAGGCTACCGGCGTGCCGGTCAGGGCTAAGTGCCGGGTCGGCGCCTTCGGGCAAGTTGACGTACACATCCAGCAGAGGCGAGGGTGCGGAGCCGCGCACAGACTCCAGGGAAAGATAGAGCCGGGCCACTTCCTTGCCTGGCGATGTCGCGCCCATCGTGGCCATGCTGTTGGCGGCGGCTGTCGGTTCGAGGTCAATATGGGTACCTACCGGCGCCCCGCCGATCTTGACGACCGCGGCATTGGCGCCGATTGGCTGAACGGTTTGTTTACTGGGCGAGCCCATATTGACGCGTGCCACAGCATGCACTCCCGGCGTTACACCCGTGCCGATGATCAAATCATCATAGGTCCGATAAAATTTGCCGCCTTTCAACGTGTCCTTACTGGTGAACGTTACTCCAGGTGCATTGTCTCCGGGTACTGGCATGATGAAACTGCGGTCTGCCGGGCCATTGAGCCAGAGCGGATCGCGAACCATTGTCTTGCCCGGCGTGTTCATCCACGCCTCCCAGAGCCGATCGATGTTGCAATGATGAAGCCAGAAGATCGGATCAAGACCTGCGAGCAAGGCATTGCCCATGTATCCTCCGACGAGGCCATGGACCGTGTTATGCGGGTTGGTCTCCAGCTCGCCGGCAACCCCGTCGAACTGGACGAAATTGCCGGTAATCCCCCCACCAAATCCCAGGGTCCCGTTACCTACGATGAAGTCATTCTCATCCATCGCCTCAAGGCTGAACCCGCGCACCGGCTTGATCGCCTTGATTCCGGGGCGGCGAGGGTACTTGTTCAGAGGGTTTGGCTTTCCGTCGGGTAATGTCTTGGCGACAAAGGCATCGGGCAGGTACAGCGCTTGCGGGTTGCTGCTGTCGAGGTAGTTCCAGTAAGGAAGGGCCCAGTCGTCACCCGTCAGCTCCTTCACTTTAGCGGCGACGATTGCCTCGAACGCAAACAGATACGCACGGTGCCAGGACAGAAAATACCAACTGCCGTGCTGACACTGATTGCCGTAGGTATGGTTGGTCAAATCCGCTGGAATCGGGGCACCTGACTTGATCAGGCGCTCGTTGATCCATAATTGGGGATGAAATCCATGCATGGCCCCGAGGAATTTCCAGCTATTGCGGTCCGCTATTGGCTGTTCATCCAACGCTTGCATGGCCAGTGCGTAGTTCAGTAATACCTTGTTCCACCCTGGGCCGAGTTTTGCGACATCCTGACGAGAAGTACTCATGAGATTTCCCTCCGTTCCTGTTGGGTGCTGTCTGCCGGGGTGAGGCCGGACTTCATTTCGCGGCGACAGCGCTACTCTGTGTGCACCTGCCTGCAGGCCTCTCAGGAAGGGCCTGTGCGCTTGAGCACATTGGCGATGCTCTCGGCGAGAGCGCAATTGCAGGTGCTTCCGGCGCCTGGGGTGTAGACCGGCGGTTTGGCGACGGAAGGATCGCCACTGAAGAAGGGGGGGGCAGGGGTTGTACTGAACAGTTCGTAGGGGGCGCTGACGTCGAGCAGGTCGACACCGTCGTAGACCGGGATTGCAATCAAGTACTGTCCTGCGGCAGGCATGATTCCCTCCTGGGAAACACCGCGGCGAACGCGCTTGCGTCGTCAGGTGTATAGCTTTCTGCTAATCAGCGTTGCGATGCCCGGACGGCAAAACCGGAGGTCGGCCCGCTCAAGGCTAATGGCCATTAGGGCTGGTTTTGGCAGCATAGTCGGCGTTGTTTTACCTGCAAGGT
The DNA here is from genome assembly GCF_054788455.1 of Pseudomonas sp. ZL2. NCBI lineage: Bacteria > Pseudomonadati > Pseudomonadota > Gammaproteobacteria > Pseudomonadales > Pseudomonadaceae > Pseudomonas > Pseudomonas sp. ZL2. The sequence goes on from NZ_JBGOGX010000014.1 coordinate 74,602, forward strand.
GTTTTTGCGGGCAGGTGCTGAGCGGTAGTGCTCGAAGCGTATCGGTCTGCAGTGCTAGCACTGTGATCAGTTCGCTGAGGGCGTCACCGGGCACTGGCTCAGAAACGCTTGCAGCCCTTGCTGATATTCCTCGGCCGGCATCAGGTCACTGTGTTTGGCAATGAGACAGGCCACGCCCTGGCGCATCATGTCCGCGCTCGCCACGAGGTAGAAGTCCGGTGTTTCCTGCAGGCGCACGATCTGTTCCCAGGCCAGGGTGCTCTTGCCGCCGCGGGCTTTGTCGAGGGTAAAGCCCTGGTCGTCGAAGCTCAGGCAATAGGTGCTTTCGACGGATTTCAGCGGCGCCCGCAGCCTGGTTTCGATCAGCCGCTGATTCAGCCCGCGCAACGGCGCCCGGGGCTTGGCGTGGTTGGCGGCAATACGCGCTTGCAGGTGCTTGATCCAGCGCCCGGAAAAACGCCACCAGAGCGGGATGAAGATCAACGCGAACAGCACCATGGCAATGACGTTCTGCGCGGTGAAGCGTCGCTCGGGGAAATAGAGCGCCAGCATGCCGCCGACCAGGCACAAGGCGAACATCAAGGGGCCGACCAAGCGGCGTTGCCACCGGGCAACATTGGCCATCGCCTGGGCCTGCTGCTGATCATGCTTGAGCATTTCCTGCTTCAGCGGTTCGGCGATCCAGGCCTGGATATGGGCGGGGGTGATGCTGTAGTGCAATTCCATGAGGGCTTGATCCGAGGTCCGTGTTCGGTGAGGGCGGCAGTTTAGCGAGTTTCGGGGGGGTGGGTAGCAGCGGTTTGTGCGCGTACGCGAACTCGCCGCTCAGGCTGGAAACTGCTCTATATGGCGCTCCACCCATTCGTACAGGCGCTCGTCGAGCCGAAGCCGCTGTTGGCTGAAACTGTCCCGGCAGGCGTTGAACAACGGATCCTGATTGACCTGCACGGCCAGCTCGATGGGGCTTTCGCGCTCGGCATGGGCTGCCCGTAGCTGTCGCTGGCGCTGATCGGCCTGTTCCAGGGTGTCCGCCAGGGCATCCAGTTGCAGGTGCCTGAACTGGGCGATGGCCTGCGGCAGATGAAAGTGCAGGGCACTGTCGAAGCCTTCCCAGTCCTCGAAGGCCAGCCATTCGTGGAGCACCATCAAGCAGCGCGGTGCCGGGGCCAGTTGCTCCAGCCGCTCGAAGGCCAGCCAGTACTGGCGTGGCAATTGTTCGGCGGTTTCGATGGACTGGGCGATCAGGTCCAGGGCCCGGGCCTTGTCCTGGTGATGTTTGCGCAGGATGCGCCGGGTCAGGGTGAAGCGCGCTTGTTCCAGAGCACTCAAGGCGCGGTTCAGGTCATAGCCTGCGTTGTGCAGATATTCCTGGGCTTGATCGGGGGGCAGCCCGGACTTGTCCGCCAGCACCTGCAGCAGTTCGGTTTTGTAGAGTTCGGCAGCCTGCTCGGGGTTGCTTGCGCAGCGTTCCAGCAGGATCTGGGCGTGGCGCAGGCTGATGGGGATCAAGCTGCGTAGTCGTTGCAGAGCGTGGATGTGCGTCGGGTCCATCGACTGGGGTGCCTCGGGGTGTGCTGGTGGTTGGGGATGGCGGGCCGCACCTGTCACGGCTCTGTGTGCAGGGTGTGAGCCTTTCGCCATCTTGCCGGACAACCTGGTTATCGTCACGGAACTCGACGCTAGGTGTTGCACAGATATTCGACGTAGGAGCAATATTTGCAGCCGCAGGCTGCTTCCTTGGCTTGCGGCCGAGCAATGCAGCGACACACTGGTCGACCCAGGACGGGCGACCCGACAACAAAAACAAGAGAAGTCATCGACATGGATGTTAGATGTGATCAGCTCAAGACGCTGACGGGCACCCTGTGCCTGGCGTTCGCCACCGGGCTGCCGCTGTCGGCTGCGGCGGCCTATCAAGAGACCGGCCGCCCGGGCGACCCCGCCAGCTGGCGGTCGGCCGAATACCAGCAGGACTGGGGCCTGGAGCGCATGCAGGCGAGCCAGGCCTATGCCGCCGGGATCACCGGCGCCGGGGTCAGCATCGGCGCCCTGGACTCGGGTTTCGATGCCGCCCATCCCGAGGCCAGCCCCGGACGTTTTCAATCGGTTACCGCCACCGGCCAGTACCTGGACGGCACCCCGTTCAGTGTGTCCGGGGTGCTCAATGGCGCCAACGACAGCCATGGCACCCATGTCACCGGCACCATGGGCGCGGCCCGTGATGGCGTTGGCATGCAGGGCGTGGCCTTCAATGCCCAGGTTTACGTGGGCAACACCAACCACAACGACAGTTTCCAGTTCGGCACCGGCCCCGATCCGCGGTATTTCAAGGCGGTCTACGGTGCCCTGGTGGATGCCGGTGCTCGGGCCATCAACAACAGCTGGGGCAGCCAGCCCAAGGGGGTCAGCTACCAGACCCTGGGCGACTTGCGCGCGGCCTACGCCCAGCATTTCCAGCAGGACACCTGGCTCGACGCTGCCGGCGACGTGGCGCGCCGTGGCGTGATCAACGTGTTCAGCGCCGGCAACAGCGGTTATGCCAATGCCAGCGTGCGCTCGGCGCTGCCGTACTTCCAGCCGGAGCTGGAAGGCCACTGGCTGGCGGTGTCGGGCCTGGACAAGAACAACCAGCAGAAATACAACCAGTGCGGCATCGCCAAGTACTGGTGCCTGGCGACCCCGGGTGCGGCGATCACCAGTACCGTGCCCGGTGGCGGCTACGCCACCTACAACGGCACCTCGATGGCCGCACCCCATGCCACCGGGGCCTTGGCCCTGGTCATGGAGCGTTATCCCTACCTGAACAACCAGCAGGCCCTGCAAGTGCTGTTGACCACCTCGCGCCAGCTCGATGGCTCGCCGACCCAGGGGCCCAGCGACCGGGTGGGCTGGGGCGTCCCGGACCTGAGCCGGGCGTTGCACGGCCCCGGGCAGCTACTGGGTGAATTCGACGTCACCCTGGGCCGCGGGCAGGGCGATATCTGGAGCAACGGTATCTCCGACCAGGCCCTGCTACAGCGTCAGGCCGAGGACGCCGCGGAACGCCAAGCCTGGCAGCAGACCCTCAAGGATCGCGGCTGGGAGAATGGCCTGGCACCGGGAGCCAGCCAGCAGGATCGCAGCGACTATGCCCTGGGCATGGCCCGGGACGCGGCTGCCGCGCAGCGGGTCTACCAGGGCAGTCTGGTCAAGTCCGGGGCCGGCTGGCTGGTGCTCACGGGTGACAGCAGCTACCGCGGCCCGACCCGGGTCGATGGTGGATTGCTGGCGGTCAACGGCAACCTGCAATCGGCGGTGACGGTCAACGCAGGCGCTACCCTGGGCGGCAACGGCCGGATCGGTGCCCTGACTGCCAGCGCCGGGGGCGTGGTGGCCCCGGGTAACTCCATCGGTACCTTGAATGTCGCCGGCAACCTGGACTTGCAGCCGGGCTCGACCTATCAGGTGGAGCTTTCGCCCACGGCCAGCGACCGGCTCGTCGTGGGCGGTCAGGCCAGTGTCGGTGGCGCCAATCTCAGCCTGGTGCCCCAGGCGCAGCCGAACCTGTTGGCCGGTGGCCCGGTATCCAGCCTGGTGGGGCGCCAGTTCGACATCCTGCAGGCAGCGGGTGGGGTCAACGGGCGTTTCGCCCAGGTCCAGCCCGGCTACCTGTTTCTGGGGACCGTACTCGATTATTCGGCCAACGACGTGCAGCTGGACGTGACGCGCAGCGGCACGACGTTCGCCAGTGTCGGTGCCACGGCCAACCAGCGCGCCAGCGGCGGCGCCGTGGAGCGCCTGGGACCGGGCAATCCCGTGTATGAAAGCCTGCTGCTCTCGACCTCGGCGGACCAGGCCCGGGACGGCCTGCGGCAGCTGTCCGGGGAGATCTACCCGGCGCTGGACTCGATGCTGCTCAGCCAGGGCTCGGTCTTGCGCGATGCCTTGGGCGAGCGTGTGCAAGGTCCTGCACTGAATGCCAACGCGCCTGGAACGACTGCGAGCGAGTCAGGCTCGACCCAGCTCTGGCTCAAGGGCCTGGGCAGCTGGGGACGCATCGAGGGCGTGCAGGGCAGCGAGTCCTATACCAGTTCCCTGGGCGGCATGCTGCTGGGCGTGGACCATGACCTTGACGAGCAGACCGGCGCCGGCCTGGCCGCAGGCTACAGCGACAGCTCCCTGGGCATGGGCGGCAGCCACTCCCGGGCCACGGTCGACAGCTACCACCTGGGCGCCTATGCCCGCCACGACCTGGACCAGTTGCGCTTGAGCCTGGGCGGCAGCTACAGCTGGCACCGTGCCGAGGTCCGGCGCGACTTGGCCTATGCCGAGGTGTCCGGCCGCCAGCGCGCACGGGTCGATGCCCGCAGCCAGCAGTTCTTCGCCGAGGCGGCCTATCGCCTGGCTTTGCCGGCGCTGCAGTTGGAGCCCTTCGTCAACCTGACCTACCAGCATCTGGACCGCGATGCCTTCCATGAGAAGGGCGATGCCGCGGCGCTGCATGCTCGCGACGAGCAGCGTGATGCCTGGCTCAGCACCTTGGGCCTGCGTGGGCGCCAGCAATGGCAACTGGGCCCGCAGCAAGACCTGCAGCTGGCGGCAAGCCTGGGCTGGCAGCACCGCCTGAGCGGGACCCAGGATCGCGAGCACCTGGCCTTTGCCGGTAGCGACCTGCCGTTCCGGGTGGAGACTGCGCCGGCCTTGCGCGATGCCGCGCTGGTGGGGCTCCAGGCACGGGTGGGGCTGACCCGCGACCTGGACCTGAGCCTGGACTACCAGGGGCGCCTGGCCAGTCGTGAGCAACAGCATGGCGCGGGACTCAACCTGCAATGGCGTTTCTGAAGCGCTGTGGCGCTGGTGGGGCCAAGGGCTCGCCGGCCAGGCGTTGCAATACGGAGTTTGACCAACGCGGTTTTTATCAATGCAACTAAGGAAGGTCGTAGTGAAGCAAGTCAGAAAGGATGACAGCGCGCTCGGGCAGGGCTGGTCCCTGGCCCCACTGGGTCGCGCATTGATGGGCTGGGCGGCGCTGATGGGCACGGCCCAGGCCGCACCCTACGTGGAGAGTGGGCGCCTCGGCGACGCCGGCAGCTGGCGCAGCAGCGAATTCAAGGCCGATTGGGGGCTTGGGGCGATCCACGCCGACAGCGCTTATGCCGCCGGCTACAGCGGCAAGGGGGTCAAGCTGGGGATCTTCGACCAGCCGGTATACGCCCAGCACCCCGAGTTCGCCGGCAAGGACAAGATGGTGACCCTGGTCACCACCGGCATCCGCCAGTACACCGACCCCTACATCCCGGTGAAGGCCGGCGATGTTTTCCGCTATGACGGCAGCCCGTCGGTGGGCTCGGATGGCAAGCTCGGTTCCCACGGCACCCACGTCGGCGGGATCGCCGCCGGCAACCGTGACGGCGTGTCGATGCACGGCGTGGCCTTCGATGCGCAGATCATCAGCGCCGACAACGGCGACCCCGGCCCCGAGGATGGCATCGTCCTGGGCAACGATGGCGCGGTGTACAAGGCCGGCTGGGACAGCCTGGTGGCCAGCGGCGCGCGGATCATCAACAACAGCTGGGGCATCGGCATCACCGATCGTTTCGCCAAGGGTGGGCGCAATCCGGAGTTCCCGCATTTCACCGTGGACGATGCCCGGGCGCAGTTCGCGCAGATCCAGCCACTGCTGGGCACCATGCCCGGTGGCGCCTATGACGGGGCCATCGCCGCCGCCCGCAGCGGGGTCATGACGATCTTCGCCGCCGGCAACGACTACAACCTGAACAACCCCGATGCGATTGCCGGGCTGGGCTATTTCGTGCCGGAGATTGCCCCCAACTGGCTGACCGTGGCGGCGTTACAGCAGAACCCCGACACCAGCAGCGCCAACCCGTACCTGATCAGCACGTTCTCTTCCCGTTGCGGCTATACCGCGAGCCTCTGCGTATCGGCCCCCGGCACCCGGATCTACAGCGCGGTGATTGGCGGCACCAGCCTGGAAGACCTGACCCAGGGCTATGCCAACAAGAACGGTACGTCCATGGCCGCGCCCCATGCCGCCGGTGCGGCGGCGGTGCTGATGGAGCGCTTCCCCTACATGAGCGGCGCACAGATCGCCAGCGTGCTGCGCACCACCGCCACCGACATGGGCACGCCCGGCATCGATGCCTTGTACGGCTGGGGCATGATCGACCTGGACAAGGGGCTCCGGGGCCCGGGCATGTTGGTCACCGAACAGGACATTCCCGAGGCGTTCCGCATCGCCGGTGGCTACGGCCCGAGCCAGTTCGTGGTCGATCTGCCGGGTATCGGCGCCCTGGTGGATGCCGGCAAGCCGACCCAGCGGCGCTGCAACGACCTGGGCTGCGGGCTGGACCTGTGGAGCAACGATATCGCTGGCCATGGCGGCCTGACCAAGCAGGGCATCGGAACCCTGGTGCTCACCGGTAACAGCACTTACTCCGGCCCGACCCTGGTCAACCAGGGACGGCTGGCGGTCAATGGTTCGCTGCAATCGGCGGTGACGGTCAATGCCGGCGGCGTGCTGGGCGGCAATGGCCGGGTCGGCGCGCTGCTGGCCAACGCCGGCGGCGTGGTGGCGCCAGGCAACTCCATCGGCACCTTGCACGTGAGTTCCGACGTGACCTTCCAGCCGGGCTCGACCTATGCCGTAGAGGTGGATGCCGCTGGCAGCGACCGCCTGGTCAGCGATGGCAAGGCTTCCCTGGACGGTGCGAACCTGGCCCTGGACCTGCAGAACCCCGGGGTTTCGCTGCAGTCCCAGCGGACAACCAGCCTGGTGGGGCGTCAGTTCGACATCCTGGAGGCCGCGGGCGGCGTGCAGGGCGGTTTCGCCAGTGTGCAGTCCAACTCACTGTTCCTCGGTGGTGGCCTGGCCTATACCGGCAGCGGGGTGCAGCTGGCGGTGCAGCGTAACGCCACTTCTTTCGCCAGTGTCGGCTTGACCGCCAACCAGCGTTCGGTGGCCGCGGCCGCCGATCAGCTCGGCGCGGGCAACCCGGTCTACGAGAGCCTGCTGTTGTCGGCCAATGCCGGCAGCGCCCAGCAGGCTTTCGATCAACTGTCCGGGGAAATCCACCCGGCGGTGGGCAACCTGCTGCTCAACGACAGCCGCCAGTTGCGCGACGCCGTGGGCGAGCGAACCCGTCAGCAGGGCGTCGCCGCCGCGCCGGCCGTGGAAGGCCAGGACAACGGCCTGTGGGTCAAGGCCCTGGGGGCCTGGGGCAAGGCCGAGGGTGATTCCGGTCGGGCGCGCTATAGCAGTTCCATTGGCGGCATGTTGCTGGGGATTGACGGGCAGATGAGCGAGGACACCCGCGTCGGGGTCTTCACCGGCTACAGCGACAGTTCGCTGAGCATGGGCGATGGTCGTCATTCCTCGGCCAGCGTCGATAGCTACCACCTGGGTGCCTATGCCGGCAAGGAACTGGAGCAGATGCGCTTGAGCCTGGGCGGCAGCCATAGCTGGCACCGGATCGAGACCAAGCGCGAGCTGCAGTACAACGAGGTCAGCGATCGCCAGAAGAGCAAGCGCGATGCCCAGAGCACTCAGGTGTTCGGCGAGGCCGCCTGGAAGGTCGCACTGCCGAGCATGGCGCTGGAGCCGTTCGCCAACCTGGCCTATGTGCATATAGCCAGCGACAGCTTCAAGGAACATGGCGGCGCTGCTGCGCTCAAGGGTGGGCAGGATAACCGGGATGCCTGGCTCTCGACCCTGGGCATGCGCGCCGGCAAGCAACTGCAATTGTCCGGCGGCCAGGCGGTGGAGCTTTCCGCCACCCTGGGCTGGCAGCACAACCTGAGCTCCACCGGGGCCGACCAGCACCTGGCCTTCGCTGGCCAGGGCGATACCTACAAGGTCCAGGCGCTGTCCCTGGATCGTGATGCGGCGGTGGTCGGTGCACGGGCGGGGATCGCCCTGGGTCGCCAGGCCCGGGTCAACCTGGACTATAACGGACTGCTGGGTAGTCGCGACAAGAGCCACGGGGTCGGGCTGACCCTGGACTGGGCGTTCTGAGGCCCCGGCAACAGATATGCAAGGCCCTGAGTGCCCAGCCGATGCCGGGTGCTCAAGCAGTGCATGGTGCAGCTGGCGATTCTGCGGGCGGAGCTGGCCTTCTCCCGCGCCATGCTTGAGCGCGATGCCCGCCACATGGCGCACCAGGTTACATCGAGGCGTTGCTCACGGCACCTGCAAGCTCGGCAGCGCTGCCCGACCTTGTGCCGACAGCAGCGGCTCAACCTGCTTCCAGCTGAAGGTCACGTCTACGTCACAGCCATCGCCGCTGGGCTGGTTGGCCAGGCGCATGCCCTGGGCGTCGAAACTCAGGTCGTAGGAGTCGTAGCTCGCCACGCCGGGGCAGTCGCTGTCCGCTGTGGCCTGAGTCTGGAGCCAGCTGGCGAATGCTTTCGGCAGGCTGACATGCCCGGAGTAGGGGCTGTACCACTCAAAACGCGCACCGATCCAGGTCCAGGGATCGACGCTTTCGCCGGTCTGCAGGTTCCAGGTATGCAGGCCCCAACTGATGCCGCCGCGACCATAGCCTGCGGTCCAGCGGTAAAACCTGACGGTGATCCACTGCGACGACCAGTACGTGGGGGCGACGCTGATCTCGCTGGTGTCGGCGGAGCCGCTGCGGCCCAGGTATTCGCGTCGCTCGCTGAAGAACGCTTGCTGGCCCTCGGAGCTGACCGCGAGACGTGCCAGGTGTTGATTGATCTTGCGGATAGCCGGGCCATCCCCCTCCAGCTTCAAGGTCACCTGGGCGCCTTGGGTCCTGACCTGATAGGCGTGCTCGCCGAAGGCTTCTTTCTCTACCTTGACCGGTAGCGGTGCCGCCTCCATTGGCGCGTTATAGGCGTCGCCACCACAGCCTTCGGCACTTGAACGCGTCAGCGCCAAGGGCAACGGCGTGCCGCCTGCGGCCTTGCTCCAGGTTCCGGCCAGCGTATCGCCCTGGGGCGCGTCCAGTTGCCAGAACCCCGTCTTGCCGGCTTCGGCCCAGGGTTCGCCGGCCTTTTCCCGGGTAAGCTGGATCGGCGTCAGGAAGCGTTGGTAGTAGTAACTGCCGTTGCTGTCGGGGGCGGCGTTGAAACAGGCGGTGATCGCGGTCTTGCCGAGGGTGCCTTGCCAGACGCCGACAAGGTCGCTGGGCGCGGCGTTGGCATAGCTAGAAGCACAGGCGAGCGTCAGGAGGGTCAAGGGTTTGAGCATGCGGATCGGGCTTCCAGTTGTCTGACGGGCGGGCATCATATCTTAGGGGCAAACAAGTCAGTTGCTCCCACATCTATCTGCGACAAATCGCGATGCTGTAGGTGTTTTCTGTCAGACCGTTCTGAATCATACTTCCGGCGCCGATGCTCTGTTGTGCCGGGCCCTTCATGGCCCTAGGCTGCTGCCGTCGTTGGAAAATCCAATGACCGGATTTAGCAGTCCGAACACGCATCTAGAGTTCAACGGAAACCGCTATATGGCGGCTGTACGTGGGGCACCTTCGGGTGCGCCGGTTTTGCTCTAGGTGCCCGGTCTGCTAACCCGCGTATAGCTGCCACCCTTCGTTTAGCAGCGAAGCGTGGTCGCTCCACCGCACCTTTGGAGCACGTTATGAAAAAGTTGGTCCCCGACCCCCGTCATTTCAGTTTGCATCGACCGCCCTCTGAAGCAATGCATTGCGCACAGTGATGGGTGTCTCGCCTTCGAGCTACAGCTCGATGCTTGGCACAAACCCGAGATTCTGAGACCCGTCAGCCAGAAACCAGTAGAGTGTTCATCAATACATCAATCGTTGTTTGAAGAATGAATCGTCCGCTGTTTGTGTCTCTCGATGGGCCCAAGGGCACCGGTAAAACCACACTGTTGGAGGCCGTGACGAAAGCACTGCGGGCAGACAACAGGAAGGTGATCCGACTGTGCGAGAAAAAAAGCGATCCCTACAGGGGTGAAACAATGGCCCTGGTGAACAAACTCGTCAGAGACCCCTGCCGGGATCTGGAGCTGGGGGTGTGTGAGCGCTTCGCTGATAGCCGTTATTGGATTTCCCAGCACGTGCTGACTAAACAGCCCGCAGACAGCATCATCTTGATCGATCGTTGGTACCCGTCTGATGCTGCGTTTCGCCGGATAGTCCCGTTTGCAGAGATTCTACAGTTGAACATGGATCGAAACGTGCGAGTGCCAGACCTGCATGTCGGGGTTGTCACCGCCCCAGAGGTTTCATGGGCGAGGGCAGCGGCACGAAGCCGTGGGCTGAGCAGTACCGTGATGCATAAGCTGGAGGAACAAGTCGCTAGTACCGAGGCGTTCGAGCGAGCGATTGCCGATCACGGCTGGGTTTTATGCCGCAACGAAGGAACAATCGAAGACGCAACGATGCAGGTGGTCTCCGAGATCTACAAGGCGCTTCGAGGGGCCGGCCAAAACCCTCCATTGCGCAGTTGAGCACAGCCGCCGAATTTCCTTCGGGACGTGTGTGATGTGGCGCTGACGATGGCGATGGAGTTTTGAAGGGAGCAATGACTGAAATGGACAGCCTGGTTATCCGTCGTGCCAGCGCACTTGATGCGCCGGCGGTGTTGAACCTCTTTGATGAAGTAATTGCCTGGTTCGTTGGCATGGGCAATGTGGGGCAGTGGGGCAGTGAACCATGGTCACAGTCACCTCGGCAGATTGAGCGGGTGACGGAAGCCTGTACGCTACCTGAGGCGTGGGTGGCAGAAGATTGCGCAGGCAGGATTTGCGCCGCATTGGTCCTGGGCGAGGCCATGCCCTATGTGCCTTGTGCTAGCGCGCCGGAGATCTATGTGAGAATGCTGATTGCCTCGCGTGATACACGGGTTCGCGGAGTGGGTCGGCGTCTGTTGGCCTTTGCCGATGAACGCGCACGGGCTGTGGGAGTAAGTCGCTTGCGCGTGGACTGCTATGGCGGTGGGAAGAGGGCGCTGGTGCGCTTCTATGAATCCTGCGGGTATGAGCCGATTTCAGCTTTCAGCGTGGATGGCTGGCCAGGTCAGTTGCTGGGGCGTAGTTTGTGACGCGGGCGTTATACCGGCCTATGCATCGACTTCATGTTCATCTTCAACATCCATGAACCGTTGCAGGTCGAGCACATCCAGATTGATCCGGGCGATAAAGGCCGAAAAAGCAAGACCGGCGGCGAGCCGCCGCAGGTCGCTGGCCCAGGCCGGAATAAAGGTTGGCCCCACCAACCAGCCCGACTCAAACAGCGGCGCCAAGTGCAAGGTGTCGCCCAGGCTCAGGCGCCCGGCAAACAAATGCCCGACCAGCTCCGGGCGGTTGTCGCGGATCGCTACGCGCAGCAAAGTGTGCACGCCGAGCAGCCCAGTCAGGTACGCGGCATCCTTGGTGAATGCCGAACCACCTCGCACATTGGCGCCACGGAAAATCCGCTGCGTTGAGCGCAAGGACTCTTCCGGCGACTGGCCAGCCTTGAGAAAGCCTTCGAACACCTGGATGAAGTCGGCGCCATCGAGCGCTTGCTGCACCGCGAGCACGCGCAAGGCGAGGCGCCGCAAGCGGTTGATATCCATGCTGCCGGTGAGCAGTTCAGCCAGCGTGGCAATGCCTTCTTGTGTCTGGGTGGTGCGTGGCGCCCCCAGGGCCAGGCATTTGAGGTTGGGCTGGCGCGCACCGTTCTGTGCGGTGGCCACGTGCACAAAAGCCTCGTGCTGCAGCAACTGCTGCTTGTCCAGTTCGCTGAACAAGGCACTGGCACGCAGGCGAATGCGGCTTGTCCCGGCAATTGCCTTGGCAGCCAGGCCAGGCTCAAGCTTGATGCTGATCTGGCCTGCACCAAAAAAGCGGTCCAGCTCCGGTTGCAGCCAGGCCGCAAACACATCGGCCGGAATGTCGGCAGGGCTGGGGGGAATATGGTTGCCACCCAACAGGGCGTCGGTGGTTTTCAGAAAAAAATGGGCGGCGTCCAGCATGCTCAGCTTTTGCCTGGGGTAGTAAAAGTCCGGGCGTCGGTACAGCGCCGAAGAGTACCGGGTAAATGCCGGGGTACCCATGGCCCCCAACATACGCCCGGCCGTGGCATAGCTGTGCGCGGTCCTGGCGAGAAAACGGCCCGCCGGATGCCCCTGATCGCAATGCTCGACAAAGCTGTCCAGCGCCGCGATGTCGGCGCTGTGCTCGCGCGGCCTGAACTCGACCTTGGGCAATTGCGCCTTGCCGCTACGCCATTGGGCGAGGAAAACCTCCTCACTCCCCTCGGGCCACGCCAGAGCATCGAGTACGCGGATCTTGCGGGCCAAACCGGGCAATGCGGCATCGAGTTCAGATAGCGACAGGGCACTCATGGCATTCACCTTGAGAGTCGAAGATTCATCGTACCAGCTTAGCCCCTGCCGGGGCGTGGAGCGTCGTAGTCCGGCCGGACGATGACGCCCGTGGGCATCGACCTATCCTGTGGGCGATCCCTCCCCAGCGACAGGAGTACCACTGATGGCCATTACCCTGGACGACATTCTCGAGATCGAGCAAATCAAGCAGCTCAAGTACCGCTACTTTCGCGCGGTTGACTGCCATGACTGGGCGGCACTGGAGGAGTGCCTGGCTGAAGACCTGACCACCGCCCTGGATAGCGGCAAATACAGCTTCAACAGCCGGGCGGCCTTTATTGGAGGGCTCAAGGCGATTCTCGACCGCCCCACGTTTCTGTGCAAACACCAGGGGCATCATCCCCAGATCGAGATCCTGGGGCCGGACACGGCCCGCGGCACCTGGTACCTGGAAGATCACGCTATCGACCTTGAGGGCGACTGGATGCTGCACGGTACCGCCTTGTACCAGGACGAGTACGTCAAGCGTGACGGACGCTGGATAATCGTTGTGACAGGCTACCGGCGCATCTTTGAAACCGTGACGTCACCGATTCCCGCACAGCTCAAGGTTACCGCCAACCTGTTTGACCAGCGCTAAAGGCGATACTGACTGGTGGGCAGCACGTCGATCTTGTCGAAATCGATAAAGCGCGCACAGCTGTCCATCATGATCGCCAGGTTGCGCTGGAATTTTGCCTCATCGCCGACTGCGTTAAAGAAGGCCAGCGGATCGGTCATCGCCGCGGGCGGGAAGCACTCTTCGACGATGGCGTCGATGGGCGGGGCGCCGTGGGTCAGCACTTGTACCACCAGATTCTGCACGTACTGGAAGTTGTCCTGGGTATCGATGGCCACTGCCGTGTGGTGGTTGCGCCAGATGTCCAGCCAGGCGTGCGGGGTCAGGCGAGGAGGGCGAGTCAGCAGGGCGATCTGCGCGAAACCGTAGGTCCGTTCGCCGGGCGCGCAGGGAAAGCGCGTGTTGCGAATGGCTTCAGACTCACACACCAGATAGGCCGCCATACGGGCCGTTGCCTCCAGGATGAGCGTGTCAAACGGATGCCTGGCACTGGCATTGGCGCTGTCCAGCCACAGCGACAGGCTGGCATCCGGCAGAGGCCGGTTGTTCTCCTGGCGCAAACCTGCCGCGGGGGTGACGTCGGTGTCGGCCAGGTTCAGTTGCAGCCTTTGGGCACCCAGGGCCTGCAGTTGCGCGGCAAGTTCGTTGCGCAGTTGCCGGGCGAAGGTTTCGCGCGGGGTCTGCGTGTCGCGCCAGAGCAGGTAGATGACTTTTTCCATGGCGATCAAGTTCCTTCGCAGTTGTTCAATGAACGGGCGGGGTATCGACTCGAAGCCATGCTGGGGTCAAAGCAAAGCAACGGAATCCTCCGAACAGACTACTGAAGCGGCGATTGGCTGACGCCTGCCCAAACGCATCGCTACAGCTAGTCCCAACAGACGATCAGCATTCGCTCGCGGCTCGATAGACTCAACTCACCCCAATTGCGAGGTCTGCCGAATGAGCCTGGAACAACGCATTGCCCACCTGGAGGCGCTCGACGCCATTCGCCAGCTCAAGCACCGCTATTTCAATGCCTGTGACCTGAAGCAAGTGGCGGTAATCCGCGACTGCTTTGCCGAAGGCGAGATCCTGATCGACTACGGCCCGGTAGGAGTCTTTCGCGATCGCGACAGCTTCGTGGCGCTCTATCAGCAACTGGCTTGCCAGGACCGGGTGATTGACCTGCACCACGGCGCCAACCCGGAAATTCAATTGACCAGTGACGACGAAGCCCAGGGGCGCTGGGCACTGTACTACTTCAACCTGGATGGCGAGAGCGGCGCCACGCGGCAACTGGGTGGCATTTACCTGGATCGTTACCGGCGCATCGATGGGCAGTGGAAGTTGATCGAGACCTGCTTCAGCGCCCATTCCGTGGTGGTGGGACAGGCAGGTGCCTAAACGGCTGTACCTCCCCCCTGAGTAGCTAAGCTTGGTCTATTGCCAGTATCTGCTACCCACATCGTGAAAGGAGGTGTTTGAGATGCAACTCATCACGTTGAAAATCGACAAGCCGGAAGCGACGAACTTCATTTTGGGCCAGACGCACTTCATCAAGTCCGTCGAGGACATCCATGAAGCGTTGGTAAATACCGTGCCGGGTATCCCGTTTGGCGTGGCCTTTTGTGAAGCGTCCGGCAAATGCCTGGTGCGCTGGTCCGGCACCGACACCGCGATGATCGAACTTGCCCGGAAAAACGCACAAGCCATCGCTGCTGGCCATAGCTTCATCATTTTTCTCGGCGACGGTTTCTATCCGCTGAACGTGTTGAACACCGTCAAGATGGTTCCGGAGGTGTGCCGGATTTTTTGTGCAACCGCCAATCCCACGGAAGTGATCCTCGCCGAGACGGAACAGGGGCGCGCAATCCTGGGCGTAGTGGATGGCTTCTGTGCCGGTGGCATTGAAGGCGACGAAGACATTTTGTGGCGCAAGGGCTTGTTGCGACAGATCGGCTACAAGTTGTGAATGAAGAGCGGGCAGGGTGGGTACACGGAGGATGCGATGAACAAATGGGCGATGTCGACTGTTCATAAGAGATCTAAACACCAGTCACGGTTTGGCTTTCGTACAGTTTTGATCCCGCGGGGCAGGTGCTTATGCCATGCGCCGCAACGCCACGGCCATGGCCCCTCCGAGTACCGCCATGCCCAGCAGCAGTGCCGGGAACGACAGCCACCAGGGCATGCCGGCGGTCATCACGCTAAACTCCGACATACCTCCGATGCTGGCCAGCAGGTTCAACGGCAGGAACACCACATTGATCAGCGTCAGATTGCGCAGGGCGTGATTCATGCCGTTGTTGGCCAGGTTTCCGCGGGCCTCGATGAGATTGGTGAAGACCTGGGCGTGGATCTTCGCCTGCTGGTAGCTCTGCTCGTTTTCGATGATCAGGTCGTTGAGCGCCTCCAGCTGGTCGGGCCCGAAGCCGTGCTTCTGGCCATGGCTGCGCAGCAGCGCCAGCACGGCACCGTTGCTCTGAATCGCATTGACGTAATAGACCAGGCTCTCGCTCAAGCTGTACATCTGCACCAGGTGCTGGTTGTCCATGGTCCGGCCGAACTGCAGCTGGATCTCGCGGGCCACCTGCTTGACGATCCGCAGGTGGCCCAGGTAGTGATGCACGCTCTCGGCCAGCATCGCCATCAGCACTTCCAACGGCGTGCTCATGCCGGCCTGAAGGTCCACCCTGGCGAGCAGCGAGTTGCTGGAACAGATCACCACCAGGCGTCTTTCGCTGAGCACAACGCCGAACGACGACACGTTGAACACCCGCCCGTCGAAGCTTTCCGGGCGCTTCCAGATCAGGAACAGGTGGTCGGGCTTGATCTCGATGCGCGCCACTTCATCTGGGTCCAGAGAGGATTCCAGAGCCTGGGCGCCAACCCCTAGGCGCTCGCACAGCCGGGACTGCTCGGCCGCGTCCGGCGCAACGCACAGCCAGACGCTGGCCTGTTCCTCGGGAGCCTCAAGGAGGGCACCGTTTTCGGTGCGAAAGCATTCGATCATCGCCTACCACGCCTGGCCTAGGTGTTTGCGTTCGAGCCTCTGCACGAAGGCCTGCAGCACGCGCCGGTAAAGCTCGTCGCCCAGCACGGCGTCTTCGGTGCCGGCATCGAGGTTGGGGTTGTCGTTGACTTCGATGACCAGCACGCGGTCGCCGGTTTGCTTCAGGTCCACCCCGTACAGCCCATGGCCGATGAGCCGGGCGGTGTCGACGGCCAGCTTCACCACCTCGGGCGGCGCCTGCTCCACCGGGACCGCGCGGCACTGGCCGTTGACTTCGCCGGCCTGGGCCTTGTGGTTGTAGATCTGCCAGTGTCCCTTGGACATGAAGTACTGGCAGGCGTACAGCGCCTCTCCATTGAGTACGCCGATGCGCCAGTCGTATTCGGTGTAGCAGTACTCCTGAGCCAATAACAGCACCGAGTGCTCGAACAGCTCCTGTGCCGCCGACACCAGCGCCTGGGCATCGGCGACTTTGATCACACCCTTCGAGAAGCAGCCGTCGGGGATCTTCAGCACCAGCGGGAAACCTAAGCGGCGGCCCACTAGTTCGAGCTCCTGCGGCCGGTCCTTGTAAAGGATTTCCGTCGCCGGCGCGCCCAGGCTGTGGCGTTTGAGCAGGTCGGCCAGATAGACCTTGTTGGTGCAGCGCAGTATGGAAGAGGGATCATCGATCACCACCAACCCTTCGCTTTCGGCCTTCTTGGCGAATCGGTAGGTGTGGTCGTCCACCCGTGTGGTTTCGCGGATGAACAACGCGTCGAACTCGGCCAGGCGCGCGTAGTCCTTCTTCTCGATCAGGTCGACGTCGATGCCGAGCTGTCTGCCGTTCTCGATGAACTGCTCCAGCGCCCGGGCGTTGGACGGCGGCAGCGCTTCTGCCGGGTCATGCAGGATCGCCAGGTCGAAGCGCGCCAGGCGTTTGGAGGCGGGCTGGCGCCAGATGCGGCGGTTGAAAGCGTCCAGGGCGTCGGCGAAGAAGTGCTGCTGCTCATCGCGCAGCTTGTGCAGGGTACCGGCCTTGATGCCGGCGATTTGCCAGACATCTGCGCGGCGGAATTCCACTAGCAGGATGGGGCAGGGGAACGACTCGAACAGCTGGCGGCCGATCTCTTGCAGGGGCTCGATGGCGGTACGGCCGAAGTAAAGGGTGAGGGTGAAGGCTTCAGTGCTGCCATAGGGATGGTTGGCCAGGGCCCGCTCCAGAGTGCGCTCCAGGTCGTCAAGCCCCACGCCGTAAAGGGACTTGCGGGTCAGTTCGCTGATCGTGCGTACCGACGGGAGCACCTTGTGTCCGCGTGCCTCGGCGAGCAAGGAGCAGTAGTAGCCCTGACCCAGGTACTTGTAGTTGCGGCACAGGTTGATCACCTGCGTGCGCCCGGCCACGTCGTCGCTGTGTTCGAGGTAGTCCTGGGCAAGCATCAAGCTCTCGCTGGGCAGGTAGCTCGCCCAATCTTCCTTGCGTTCCACCAGTATCAGCAACCGGCTACCGGCGCGAAGTTTACTGGGTGGCTCCTCGTTAAGGGTTATTGTGGAAACTTCGGTTTTGGCCAATACTTCGGCCACGTTGGCTTGCACCGCTGACATGAGTATTCGATCCCTGTTGAAGAAGATGCCCCTTCAATAAATCACGGGTTTTCCGACCTGTCCCGGTTCGTTACTCAAACATTACGGTGTTGCCATGGTTTTTGATTTTCGCTTTGCATCGGTGGCCGATATCGATGCGCTGGTCGCCCTGGAGCAGGACTGTTTCACCCTCGATCGCCTGAGCACGCGCAGTTTCAACTGGATGGTGCGACGTGCCAATGCCAGTCTGATTGTCGCCGAGCAGCAGGGGAAACTGGCAGGCTACGCGCTGCTGCTGTTCCACCGCGGCACTTCACTGGCACGCCTGTACTCGATTGCCGTAAGCCCAGCCTGGCGCGGGCATGGCCTGGGCCAGCGGCTGCTGGAACAGGCCCAGGCCAGCGCGCTGCAGCGCAATTGCGCCTGGCTTCGCCTTGAGGTGCGTACCGACAACCCGGCGGCCGTCAGTCTGTACGAGAGCAATGGCTATCAACGCTTCGCCGTGGTCGACGATTACTACGAAGACCACAGCCAGGCGCTGCGCTATGAAAAGCGTATCCTGCGCAATGCGCCGGCGCCTGCCCGGCAAGTCCCGTACTACGCGCAAACCACCGAGTTCACCTGCGGAGCGGCCTGCCTGCTGATGGCCATGGCCGCTATCGAGCGCGGCCGGTCACTGCTGCGGACCGAAGAAATCCAGCTCTGGCGTGAGGCGACGACCATCTTCATGACCGCCGGCCACGGCGGTTGCAGCCCGCAGGGTCTTGCTCTCGCGGCCTGGCGTCGGGGGTTCGAGGTGCGCATGGTGCTCAGCCAGGCCGACTCGCTGTTTCTCGATGGCGTGCGCAGCGCGCAAAAAAAAGCCGTCATGAAGCTCGTGGAGGACGGTTTTGTCGAGGCGCTGAGTGAGACCGACGTGCAACAGGTCCTGGCACCCGGCCTTGATGTGCGTTCGGCGCTGCAGGCTGGGTTCAGGCCGCTCGTGCTGATTAGCAGCTACCGCTTCACGCGTCTCAAGGCACCGCACTGGATCTTGGTGACTGGCTGCGATGATGAGTTCGTGTACCTGCATGACCCCGATGTGGACCACAGCCGCCACCGTCGCAGTCTGGATTGCCAGCACCTGCCGGTGAGCCATGCCGAGTTCGCGCGCATCAGCAGTTTCGGCAGGCAGCGGGTGAGGGCCGCCGTGTTGTTGCGCGGGCGTGGCTAATGCCAGCCAGTCAAGTGTTCATCACTGATTGAGACTCTCGGTACGGCTGACAGCTACCTGCCGCCCGCGCTCCAGGTCGACCCCGGCCAGTATCAGCAGGCCGACGACGAAATAGCTACCAGTAATCAGCATCGCCAGGCGGTGATCGCCTGCGGACAGCCAACTGGTCAGGCCGTAAGTCATGGGGCCGAGGATTGCCGACAGTTTGACCGCCAGCCCCCAGAGGCCGAAGAACTCCGCCAGCCGTATCGGCGGCGCAAGCAGGCCGACTATCGCCCGTCCGGCCGATTGGCTGGCGCCCATGCACAGACCGGCAAGGTTGGCGGCCAGCCAGAACAGCCCGGGGCCGCGCGCGACCCAGACCAGAGCGACCATGCCGAGCCAGCCCAGCAGGGTCAGCGCCAGGGTGGCGCGATGGCCGAGGCGGTCCTGCAGCCAACCGAACAGCACCGCACCGATGGAGGCCGTGATATTCACCACTAAGATCAGCAGCAGCGTGTCTTGGGTACTGAAGCCCATGACCTGATTGGCATAGATGGCAGCCAGGGTGATCACGGCGGAGATACCGGCCTGGTAGCAGACCGTGCAGGCAAGAAAGCGCAGCAGGTCGCGATAGCGCCCGGCTTCGCGTAGCGTCTGCGCGAAGCGCGCCAGCACCGCTTGCGCGATAGGCATGTCGCCGCACACGGGCTGCGGCTGGCTGCGCTCGCGCAGGAACAGGAAGGTCGGCAGGCTGGCGACGGCGAACAAGGACGCGGTGATCAGCATGCACACCGGCACGAACTGCGCCGCAGTCTGGCCCTGCGCCTGGGCCCAGCTGACGAAGGCCAGGCAGGCGCCCAGGCTGAACAGGCCACCGATATAGCCGAACCCCCAGCCCCAGCCGGACACCTTGCCCAAGGCCTCCACACGGGCGAGTTCGGGCAGGAAGGCGGCGATCAGGTTTTCGCCGCTGCCGAAACAGAAGTTGGATAGCACGATGAAAAGAATCGCGACACCGAGTTCCCCGGGTCCTGCCAGCGCGAGTCCAGCGGTAAATACGACACAACCGACCGTACTGAACAGCAGCAGGCGTTTCTTGCAGGCGAAGGCGTCGGCATAGGCGCCAACCAGCGGCGCGCTCAGGATGATCAGGGCGTAAGAGAGGGCTATGGCGCTGGTCCAGGCCAGCGTACCCCAGGCTTCGCCTTTGGCGACCACGGCGACGAAGTAGGCGTTGAACACGGCGGTGATCACCACCGTCGTGTAACCGGAGTTGGCGAAATCAAACATCGCCCAGGCCCAGATTTCTCGGCGTGTCACTCCGGGGGCAAGGCTGGTTGGCATGGCGATCCCTCTACAGGGCTGTGGCGAGGATAAAGCCCTCGCCACAGGTGCAATGTTCGTCTCAACGTCCTTAACCGACTGGTATTGAGCCTAGCCCTGGCCCACCCTTCCTGCGAGCGTATAATGGCAATTGGCAAGGATTTATACGCAAAGTTTCCTGTCATGAGGGGCCGCCGATGTCTCGTCCGCCTCCAGACCCCCGCGCCGTTCCCCATTACGATGGGGGCGCGGAAAAATTGCTCGAAATTGTCCAGCGCACCGTGGTCGAGCTGCACCCGCAAGCGGCAGAAGGGTTGCACGTTACCTTGCACAGCGTGCTGGACCGGGACCTGGGCGTAGACAGCCTGGCTCGAGTCGAACTGTGGTCACGTATCGAGCACGAATTCGGTGTGCGCTTGCCAGAACACCTGTTCGCCTCGGCGGACACCCCCGCCGATGTACTGCGCGTGCTGCACAGCCGTCATGGCGCCGAGGCCGTCCGTCCGTTGCCCGCCAGCGACGCTGGCGAAGCCCTGACAGCAGCAGGGCAGACGCCGGACGCCGCGCGGACCCTGATCGAGGTACTGGACTGGCATGTGCGTCATCAGCCGCAGCATCTCCACGTGCGCCTGCTAGGTGAACGTGACCAGCAGGAAGCGATCAGCTATGGCGCCTTGCACCAGGGCGCCCTGGCCGTTGCCGCAGGGCTGCAACGCAGTGGCTTGCGGGCCGGTCAGACCGTGGCCCTGATGCTGCCCACAGGCCGCGACTTTCTCCAGGGTTTTCTCGGCATCCTGTTGGCCGGTGGGGTGCCGGTGCCCATCTACCCACCGCTGCGCCTGTCGCAGATAGAGGAGCATCTGCGCCGCCAGGCCGGCATCCTGCACAACGCCGAGGCCAAAGTGCTGATTACCGTGACGCAAGCGAAGCTGCTCGCCCGCCTGCTCCGGCCGCAGGTCCCGAGCCTGGCCCGTATCGCCAGCGTGGCCGAGTTGATGGGCGAGGGGGGCGAGTGCGTCACACCGTTGCGGCAACCGGGTGACATCGCCTTCCTGCAGTACACCTCGGGTAGCACTGGCCAGCCCAAGGGCGTGATGGTCAGCCATGCCAATCTGCTGGCCAATCTGCGCGCCATGGGCAGGGCGCTGAAGGTGGGCCCGCAGGACGTGTTCGTCAGCTGGCTTCCCATGTACCACGACATGGGCTTGATCGGTGCCTGGCTGGGCAGCCTGTATTACGGCTACAACCTGGTGCTGATGTCACCGCTGGCTTTCCTGGCACGGCCGGAGCGTTGGCTATGGGCCATCGATAGCTTGCGCGGCACCTTGTCGGCGGCGCCCAATTTCGCCTACGAACTGTGTCTGAACAAACTCGCTGACAGTGACCTCGAGGGCCTGAACCTGAGCAGCTGGCGCCTGGCCTTCAACGGTGCCGAACCGGTCAGTCCGGATACCTTGCAGCGCTTTACCGAGCGCTTCGTACGCTACGGCCTAGCGCCCACGGCGTTGACGCCTGTCTATGGGTTGGCCGAGGCCACGTTGGGCGTGGCCTTTCCTCCCTTGGACCGAGGGCCGCTGATCGACCGGGTGCAGCGAGAGGCGTTCCAGACCCGTGGCACTGCACTGCCCGCCGAAGCGGACGCCAGCGCAACGCTGCGCTTTGTCTCCAGCGGCCGGCCGTTGCCGGGGCATCAGATTCGCATCGTCGATGGTCGCGGGGTCGAACTCCCCGAGCGCAGCGAAGGTCACCTGCAATTCAGTGGGCCATCTACCACCGGAGGCTATTACCGTAACCCCGAAGAGACCCGCCGGGTGTTGCGCGATGGCTGGATCGACTCGCTCGACTTCGCCTACATGGCCGCTGGTGAGGTCTACCTGACCGGCCGCGCCAAGGATCTGATCATCCGGGCCGGGCGCAACATCTACCCCTACGATGTCGAAGCGGCGGTCGGCAACTTGCCCGGTCTGCGCAAAGGCTGCATTGCGGTGTTCGGCAGTCCTGACCCGGCCACCGGCACCGAGCGCCTGGTGGTGTTGGCCGAAAGCTACGAGAAGGAAGCTGCCGCGCGGCAACGCCTGCAGCAGGAGGTCAACCGCATCGTGGTCGACCTCACCGGAGTGTCGCCCGACGATATCGTGCTGGCACCGCCGCATAGCGTACTGAAAACCTCCAGCGGCAAAATTCGCCGTGCTGCCAGTCGTGAACTGTATGAGCGCGGTGAAGTAGGCCGGCCACACCTCGCTGTGTGGCGCCAGTTGCTGCGCCTGGTGCTGCAGGCCGTACGCGGGCATTTCAGTCGCAGTTGGCGGAGCGGCCGCACGGCGCTATATGCCGCTTACATCTGGCTGCTGTTCTGGCTGGTCACCCCACTGACCTGGCTGGGCGTCGCGCTCCTGCCGCGCCAGCGTTGGTGCCGCAGCTTTACCCGCGCGGCCGCACGGCTGTTCGTGTGGTTGACGGGTGTGCCGTTCAGCGTCACGGGGCTGGAGCACCTGCCTGAGTCTGGGGCGAGCGTACTGGCCGTAAACCATGCCAGCTACCTCGACGGTGTCATTCTCTGCGCGGTCCTGCCGCCGCGATTCAGCTTCGTTGCCAAGCGCGAACTGGCTGGACAGTGGGTCGCCGGCCGGTTCCTGCGCAAGCTCGGTGCCCGCTTCGTCGAACGCTTCGACCTGCAGCGCAGCGCTGCGGACACCGGGCCCCTGGCCGAGGCGCTAGAGGCTGGCCAGCCGCTGGTGTTCTTTCCCGAGGGAACCTTCACCCGCGAGCCGGGCTTGCGAACGTTCCACATGGGCGCCTTCGTGCTCGCCGCGCGTACCGGCGTGCCGCTGCTGCCGGTCGCAATCCGCGGCACGCGCAGGGTGCTGCGCGACGGTCAGTGGTTCCCGCGTTACGGTGCAATCCACGTCAACGTCTGCTCCCCGCTGTTGGCGCAAGGGCTGGACTGGACGGCGGCAATCAAGCTGCGGGATACGACGATAGCGATGCTGCTAGAGCATCTGGATGAATCGGAACGCGCCCAGCGCGCAGGATAGGCGACTACTTTGCTGTCGTCGTCAGTCCAGAGCCGGTTATAGCGTGGCACACGTCAAAAGCTAAACTGGATTGGATCAATCATCACCGACACAAGCTGACCAGGGCGGCTGCAGGTGCCGAGCAATAGCACACTCCAACACCCTGGCCACCACCTGATCAGGTCCAACGAGCCTCTGGACAGCCAACACCGTGACGGTTGCAAGCCCCAGTATTGGCGGCTTCAGTTTTGCGCGGTTTTTTCACCGGCTTCCAGTTTCACTGTCTCTTCCAGGGTGAAGCGCCCCAGCGGGTTTTGCAGGAAGTTCTGGATATTGCTGCGCGAAATATTGATGTAGGGGCTGTAGTACAGATCGATCCAATGGACATCCTGTTTGGCCTGTTTCTGTAGTGCCTGGTAAATCTGCTTGCGTTTGCTCGGGTCGATCTCCACCCGGGCCGCGGCCACCAGGTCCTTGACCTTGTCGTTGTGGTAGCGGGTCATGTAGTTCATGTTGGTGTCGTGACCGAGCACGAAGGTGGTCTTCTGGTCCGGGTCCAGCACGTCGTTGGTCCAGTACATCACCGACAGGTCGTAATCGCCATCGACCAGCATCTGCCAGCTCTGGGTCGGGTCGACCTTCTGCAGGTTGGCGGTGATGCCGACATCGGCCAACTGCTTCTGCACCAGCACGGCGATCTGCTCGTCGGCCTCGTTGCCGGCGTTGACCACATAGTTGACCTTGAGCCCCTCGGCGCCAGCCTTCTTCAGCAGCTCGCGGGCCTTGGCCGGATCGAAGGGGCGTTGTAGGTTGTTGGCGTTGTGATAGAGCGCGCCCTTGGGAATGTACGAATAGGCCACGTCGCCATGGCCGAAGGTCACGGTGTCCACCAGGGCCTTCTTGTCGATCGCCAGGTCGATAGCCTCGCGCACCTCGACCTGGCCCAGCAACCCCTTCTCGTGGTTGATCAGCAGGTGGTCCTCACGGGTCGACGGGTCGATGTGAATGGTCAGGCTCGGGTCCTTGCGCAGGGTATCGACACGGGAGAAGGGCACGAAGATCGCCGAGTCCAGTTCGCCGGCCTGGACCTTGAGCATGCGGGTGTTGTCGTCGGGGATGGAGATCCACTCGACGCCATCCAGGCTGACCTTGTCTGCCTCCCAGAAGTGCGGGTTCTTTTCCAGGATCACCCGGTCACCGCGCAGCCACTCCTTGACCTTGAAGGCACCGGAGGTCACCGGCTCCTGGGCGTAGGCGTCTTCGCCGATCGCATCCATGGCCTTTTTCGACAGGATCGAGACGTTGGCGGTGGCCAGTTGCGAGAGGAACGGCACCGACTTGCTCTTCAGGGTCACCACCAGGGTGCGGTCGTCCGGGGCGTCGGCCTTGTCGATGATTTTGTAGGAGTCGGCCCACAGCGAGCCGGGGTTGTCGCGGATGCGCAGCAGGGAGAACGCCGCATCGCCGGCGCTCAGTGGCGAGCCATCGGAGAACTTGGCTTCGCGGATCTTGAAGGTGTAGGTCAGGCCGTCGTCGGAGACCTTCCAGCTTTCGGCCAGGCCCGGGACCAGCCGGGTGCCGCTGTTGTCGACCCGGATCAGCACGTCGTAGACGTTGGCGAAGACCCAGCTGTCGCGGTTCTGTGCGCTCTTGATCGGGTCGAAGGTGGTGCTCTCCTCACGGCAGCCGATGGTCAGCACGCCGGCTGCCAGGGTTGTGCCGGTGGCCAGGGTGCTGGCGGCCAGGACGGCGGCGGTGAGTAGCTTCAATGCTGTGGGTTTCATGCTCAAGCTCCGTTTGATGGTCATGGTTGTTGTGTCAGTACGGCGGTCGCGGATGGATGCAGGCATGGCGCCGGGCACCCTGTGAGTGGCTGGGCGGCGCGGTTTCGCTGCAGGTGGGCAGCGCCTGCGGGCAGCGTGGGTGGAAGGCGCAACCCGACGGCAGGTGCAGCGGGCTCGGTGGCTCGCCGGCCAGGGGGCGTTCTGGCAGGCGGCGGGCCGGGTCGATGTCGGCGATCGACTGGATCAGCGCGGCGGTGTAGGGGTGATGGGGCGCGTCGAACACCTCGTCCACCGGGCCTTCCTCGACAATCTGCCCCAGGTACATCACCGCCACCCGGTCGCACAACCGGCGCACCACGCCCAGGTCGTGGGTGATGAACAGCAACGCCAGGCCCATGCGTTCGCGCAGCGTCAGCAGCAGGTTGATGATCTGCCCCTGGATCGACACGTCCAGGGCGGCGACGCATTCGTCGGCGACGATCAGCCGCGGCTCGATGGCCAGGGCTCGGGCGATGCCCACCCGTTGGCACTGGCCGCCGCTGAGCGAGCCGGGCTTGCGTGCGGCCAGCCCGGGGTGCAGGCCGACCAGCTCGAGCAGTTCGTCGACCCGCGCCGGGATCCGCTCGGCGGGCACCTTGCGCTGCACCTGCAGGACTTCGGCGAGGATCTGGCCGATGCGCTGGCCTGGATTGAGCGCGCTGTACGGGTCCTGGAAGATCATGGCAGTCTCGCGGCGCAGGCGGGCGATATCGACCTTGCGGCCCTGGGTCATGTCGATGCCGTCGAACAGCACCTGCCCGGCGGTGACCGGGTTCAGTTGCAGGATGGCCCGGGCCAGGGTGCTCTTGCCGCAGCCCGATTCGCCCACCAGGCCGAGGGTCTGGCCGGCGGCGAGAGTCAACGAGGCGCCGTTGACCGCGTTGACTTTGCGCGGGCGCAGGCCGAACAGGCCGCCGCCGGCGGCGGAAAACTGTACATGCAGGTCCTTGACCTGCAACAGCGTGGTCATGACAGGCCTGCAGCCAGCAGCGGGGTGTGGCAGGCCAGGCGGTGGCCGGGGCCGCTCTCACGCAGCTCCGGCAGCTGCTCCCGGCATAGCGGCAGGGCCTGGGCGCAGCGCGGCTCGAAGCGACAGCCCGGGGGCAGGGCATCGAGCAGGGGCGGTTGCCCGGCAATGGTAGTCATCAGCCGCACCTGGCGTTGCGCCGCGGGGTGGCAGGCCAGCAGCCCGGCACTGTACGGATGGCGTGGATGGGCCAGCAACTGGTGCTTGGCGCCGTGCTCGCAGAGACGTCCGGCGTACATCACGGCGATGCTGTCGCAGGTCTGCGCCACCACCCCCAGGTCGTGGCTGATCAGGATCATCGACAAGCCGCGACGGTCACGCAGCTCCAGCAGCAGGCGCAGGATCTGTGCCTGCACGGTGACGTCCAGGGCCGTGGTCGGCTCGTCGGCGATCAGCACTTTCGGGTTGCAGCCCAGGGCCACGGCGATCATCGCCCGCTGGCGCATGCCGCCGGAAAACTCGTGAGGGTAGTTGTCCACCCGGGCTTTCGGATCGGGAATGCCGACCTGGCGCAGCACTTCGATGGCCTCGGCCCGAGCCTCGCGGCGCGAGGCGCCCTGGTGCAGGCGGATGCCCTCGGCGATCTGCTCGCCGATGCGCATCAGCGGGTCCAGGTGGCTGCTGGGGTTCTGGAAGATCATGCCCAGCTCGCGTCCGCGTAGGCGGCGCATGCCGGCCTCGTCCAGTTGCAGCAGGTCGTGGCCCGCCAGGTGCACGGCCTTGCCCTCGATCCGCAGGTTCGGCGAGGGCAGCAGGCGCATGAGGGCACGGCAGGCCAGGGTCTTGCCCGAGCCGCTTTCGCCCACCAGACCGAGGATCTCGCCCTGGCCAAGGTCGAAAGACAGGCGCTCGACCAGGGTGATCTCGCGCGGGCCGTTGCGGGCGATCACGCTCAGCTCCCGGACCTGCAGCAGCGGTGTGCTCATGAGCGGTCTCCAAGGCGTTCGGCGACGCCATCGGCCAGCAGGCTGAAGCCCATGGCCAGGGTCACCACGGCCAGGCCGGGGAAGGTGCAGATCCACCAGGCGATGGTGATGAAGCTCTGGCCCTCGGCCACCATCGAGCCCCACTCCGGGGTCGGTGGCTGCACGCCAAGGCCCAGGTAGCTGACGGCGGCGCCGTTGAGCAGCACCAGTACCGCGTCCGACATGCAGAACACAACCGAGCCGAACAGGGCATTGGGCAGCAGGTGGCCGAACAGCGTGCGCCGGTGGCTGAAGCCCAGGCTCCTGGCGGCCAGGGCGAAGTCGCTTTCCTTGAGCACGAGGATCTGTGAGCGGATCAGCCGTGCATAGGACACCCAGCCGACCAGGGCCATGGCGATATAGAAGCTGCCAAGGCCCGGGCCGAGAATGGCCATGATCGCCAGCATCAGCACCAGGAAGGGGAAGGCCAGGACGATGTCGATCAGGCGCATGCAGGCGTTGTCCAGCAAGCCGCCGATGTAGCCGGAAATGGCGCCGATGCAGGTGCCCAGCAGGAACGGGAAGATCACCCCGATCAGGGCCATCTGCAAGTCGGTGCGGGCGCCCCAGATCACCCGCGACAGCACGTCGCGGCCGAAATTGTCGGTGCCGAAGGGGTGCGCCAGGCTGGGGGCGGCCAGGCGCAGCTCGCCGTTCTGCATCAGCGGGTCGAACGGGGCGATCCATGGTGCGCACAGCGCCAGCAGGCACCAGCCGAGGACGATGGCGAGGCCGCAGTACAGGGTCAGGCGACCGTTGCGCAGGTTCCAGCCCAGGCGCCAGCGGAGGGAAAGCGTGGGGCTGGGACTGTGGCTCATTGGATCTTCACCCGCGGATCGAGGGCGGTGGTCGCCACGTCGGCGATAAAGTTCACCGCGACCGTGGCACAGGCCAGCACCATGGCCACGCCCTGGACCACCATGTAGTCGCGGGTGAAGATGCCGCGCACCAGCAACTGGCCGATGCCGGGCAGGGAGAACAGGCTTTCGATCACCACGGTGCCGCTGATCAGCCAGCCGATGTTGACCGCCAGCAGGTTGATCGTCGGCACCATGGAGTTGGGCAAGATGTGCCGCCGCAGCAGCGCGCCTTCGCCAAGGCCGCGGGCGCGGGCCGCGGTGACGTGGTCGGCCTGCATCTCCAGCAGGATGCTGGCCCGCAGGTTGCGCACCAGTACCGCCGAGAGCGCCAGGGCGATGGTCAGGCAGGGCAGCACCAGGTGATGCAACTTGTCGGCCCAGGTCCGGCCATAACCGGACACCGGGAACAGCCCCCAGTGCACGCTGAACAGCAGGATCAGCATCAGGCCCAGCCAGAAGGCCGGCAGGCCCAGGCCGGCGGTGGTGAACAGGCGGATCAGGTTGTCGGTCCAGCCGCCCTTGTTGCGGGCGGCGAGAATGGCTAGCGGCACGGCGATGAGCAGCGCCAGCAGCACGCTGCCGAGCACCAGCATCAGGGTGGGCTCGATGCGGCTGGCGATCAGGGGCAGGGCGTCGATCTTGTACAGCAGCGATTTGCCCAGGTCGCCGTTGAGCAGGTTCTTCAGGAAGTACAGGTACTGCACCCAGATCGGCTCGTCCAGGCCAAACTGGGCACGGATCTTCTGAATCGCATCCGGAGTGCTGCGCGCACCCAGCAGCACCCGCGCCGGATCGCCCGGAATCGAACGGACCAGCACGAAGGTGATGATGCTGATACCCAGCAGCACCGGCAGCAGCTGCAACGGACGGATCAGGACGAACCGGTAGCGTGCCAGGTTCATCGATCAGCCCCGGTTGCGCTGCAGGAAATCCAGCAACACCGGGAAGTAGGCTTGCGGCTCTTCGTAGAACGGCATGTGACTGCTGTTGGGGAACACGTGCAGCTCGGCCCGGTCATGCAGTGCCAGTTTCATGCGCAGGGCGCAGGCGGGGGACAGTTCGTCGTGCTGGCCGGTGGTGATCAGGACCGGCATTTGGAACTCGCGCATTTGCTCCAAGCGGTTCCAGTCCTTGAGGTTGCCGATATAGAGGAATTCGTTGGGCCCCTGCATGGTGGTGTAGGGGCCCATGTTCCAGTCGCCCAGCGAGCGTTTGACCGGCGCCGGCCACTCGTCGAGGCGGCACACGTGACGGTAGTTGAGCAGGGTGATGGCTGCCTGGTACTGGGGATGGTCGAGATTCCCCTGGGCCTCGTAGCGCTGCATCATCGCCACGGTTTCGCTGCCCAGGGCACTGCGCAGGCGTTCCAGCTCGCTGATCAGGTGCGGGATGTCGCCGACGGTGTTTTCCAGAATGAGGCTTTTCAGCGACTGCGGATGGTGGATGGCGTATTCGATCGCCAGCCAGCCGCCCCAGGAGTGCCCCAGCATGTGCACCCGGCCCAGGTCCAGGGCCTGGCGGACCTGCTCGACCTCGGCCACGTAGCGGGTGATGTTCCACAGGCTGTCGTCGTCGGGGCGGTCGGAGGCGCCGGTCCCCAACTGGTCGAAGGCGACCACGCGGATGCCCTTGTCCCTGAGCCAGGCATGGGCATCGCGAAGGTAGTCGCAGGGCAGGCCCGGCCCGCCGTTGAGGCACAGCAGTACCTCGTCCCCTTCGCCAAAGCTGTACACCACGAGATTGTGGCCATCGACCGATACGTTGAACTGCTGGTCAGGTTGCATCTCACGCCACATCGCTACTCTCCTGTTGGCCATGGCTTACAGCTATACCCTGCACAGGAGAGTGCGCCGCCTACAAGCTAGTATTTCTTATAGGTTTTGTCTGGCAGTCCCGCGCCGAGCCGTGGCATTCTACTCGGCGGACTTCAAGATGGAAATCCAACAGGGTATACACAGGGAGTGTAAGGAATGCAGGCCAAGCTGGCTGATCTCCATACCCGTCTGGCGTCGGACAGTAACCTGGACGAACAGATGGACAGCGTCGCCGAGCTGGCGTCGCAACTGGGCTTCGATGCCCTCGTGTACGACTACAGCCCGGTGCCGCTGGATCACCTCGGCGAATTGATCACCCCCGCCGTGGTCAGGCTGCGCCAGACCCCGAGGGATTGGCAGGACCTGTGGTGCTCCGATGGCTTCTACCAGATCGACCCGGTGCAGCAACTGGCCGTTTCCTCCATCGCGCCGTTCGCCTGGTCGTACCTGCCCAAGGGCGAGACGGTCCTGCAGCGCCTGATCGATCGCCGCCATGCGCCGGTGGTCGGTTACCTGCTCGATGCGCAACTGGCCTGCGGCGTCACCGTGCCCATCCACCTGCCGCGCGGCGGGCTGGCGACCCTGACCGGCCTGCGTCCCCAGGCCAGTCAGCGTGACCTGGACGATGCCCGGGAACACCTCGCCGACTTCAGCCTGATCGCCCATGCCTTGCAGGAGGCCGCCTATCCCTTGCTGGGCAAGGAGGCCGCCAGCCGCGCCATCCGCCTGACCCGCCGTGAGCTCGAGTGCCTGCGCTGGGCTGCCGAAGGCCTGACCGCAGCGCAGATCGCCGAGATGCTCACCCGCTCGCTGGCCACGGTCTCCCTGCACCTGACCTCGGCCATGCACAAGCTGGGGGCGAAGAACCGGGTCCAGGCGGTCGCCCGGGCGGTGCACTACCGTCTGCTCGACAATTGAGTGGTAAAAAATCCGAAAACCTAGAGAACTCTCTAGTTATGCCTAGTCGTGCGTAGCGATATTGTGTGCTTCACGATTCGCACGGAGCCGGATGAAATGGAACTCATCAAATCGCATGAAGGTTTTGCCCCGTTCGGCGACTATCAGACCTGGTACCGCGTCACGGGTGACCTGGATGGTGGTCGCACCCCGCTGGTCATCCTGCATGGCGGGCCGGGCTGCACCTACGACTATGTCGATGCCTACAAGGATGTCGCGGCCGGTGGCTACCCGGTCATCCACTACGACCAACTGGGCAATGGCCGTTCGACCCACCTGCCGCAGATGCCGTCGTCGTTCTGGACGGTGAAGCTGTTCATGGAAGAGCTCGACAACCTGCTCGAGCACCTGGGTATCAGCGACCGCTACGCCCTGCTGGGCCAGTCCTGGGGTGGCATGCTGGCCAGCGAGCACGCGGTGCAGCGCCCGGCGGGCCTGCGTTGCCTGGTGATCGCCAACTCGCCGGCAGACATGCGCACCTGGGTCAGGGAGGCCAACCGCCTGCGCGAGAAGCTGCCCAAGGACGTGCAGGCCACACTGCTGCGCCATGAAGCCGTGGGCGACTACACCGCCGCCGACTACATCGCCGCCACCCGGGTGTTCTACGACCGTCACGTGTGCCGCCTGAACCCCTGGCCGGACGAGGTGGCCCGCACCTTCGCCCAGGTCGATGCCGACCCGACCGTGTACCACGCCATGACCGGACCCAACGAGTTCCACATCATCGGCAGCACCAAGGACTGGAGCATCGTCGACCGCCTGCCGCAGATCAACGTGCCGAGCCTGCTGATATCAGGACACTATGACGAAGCCACGCCGCTGGTGGTCAAGCCGTACTTGGACCTGATCCCGGGCATCCGCTGGGCATTGTTCGAGAACTCCAGCCACATGCCCCATGTGGAGGAGCGGGTGGCCTGCATGGGTACCGTGGTCAAGTTCCTCGACGAGAGCCTGTAGCGTTCGCGACGCGCACCATGCCAGTGTCCAGGCGGTTGGCGATCGCGCCAGCCGGCATTAAATTTGTACCGTTTGCTCGTGAACCTTGTGTTGAGGATCGCAGTCTTAGCCGAGCCATTTTTTCGGCATTACCGCTGTCATCCCATCAGAGCCGTTCGCCCCATGCGCCAAGCCGTCCGCTGCTCCCGCTTTGTCTCGCTCTGCCTCATTCCTTTGTTCCCCCTGCTTGCCAGCCCCGCCCATGCCAGCGGGGAGAGGCAACTGGTGGAGGCCATCAACGACTACCGCGCCCAGCCCCAGCGCTGCGAGAGGCGCGTGGTTCGGGGCTCGACGCCGCTGGCGTTGAAGTCGAACCTGGCGTTGCCGATCGGCTATAGCGGTGGTTTGCGGGAAAGGTTGAAGGCTGCCGGCTATCAGGCGGTGACGGTGCGAACCATCCGCCTGGTCGGCGCGCAAGATGCCGAGGAGGCCTTTGACATGCTCCAGAGCGACTACTGCGCAGCCCTGCTCGATAACCAATTTGCCGATATCGGCGTCAGTCGCGCCCGCAGCGAGTGGCGGGTGGTGCTGGCGCGCCCCTTGCTCGATGCTCAGCTTGGCGACGGGCGATCTGCGAGCAACGCGTTGCTGGCGCAGGTCAACGCAGCACGGGCGAAGCCGCGCCAGTGTGGTCGCCAGCGCTTCGCCGCGGCACGTCCGTTGACCTGGAATACTGCCTTGGGGACGGCGGCGCAGAGACACAGCCGGGCGATGGCCAACGGCAATTACTTCGCGCATCGTACCCCCAACGGCGACTTGCCGGCAGACCGGGCGTGGGATGCCGGCTACCGTGGCCGTCAGATCGGCGAGAATATCGCCGCAGGGCAGGGCTCACCGAGCAAGGCGATGGCAGGCTGGCTGGCCAGCCCCGGGCATTGCGCCAATCTGATGAACCCGATGTTTACCCAAGTGGGCGCGGCCTATGCTGCGAACTCGCGTAGCGATGAGGGCGTGTATTGGACGATGCTGTTCGGCGCGCCTTGAGGGAGGGCGAGCCCCTTTTTATGGTGGACAATCCAAAACCTTGCGCTAGCCTGAAAGTTCTCCTCTAGGGAGGAGATCAATTGATCAAAGGAATGAACCAATCTATATACAGTTCTGAAGGAATAGAACAATGACTGATATTGACTTTTCATCGGTGAAGTCCAACGTAAATGATTCAGCATCATTGATGCCTAGTATTGCCAATAAAAAAATCCTCATGGGTTTCTGGCATAACTGGCCAGCCGGCCATAGTGATGGCTATCAAGGTGGGCAGTTTGCCAATCTGAATTTAGTGGATGTACCCAAGGACTACAACGTTGTTGCTGTAGCGTTCATGAAAGGCCAAGGTATTCCTACCTTCAAACCTTACAACCTCTCCGACGATGAGTTTCGCCGTCAGGTAGGTGTGCTGAACAGCCAGGGACGGGCTGTACTGATCTCATTGGGCGGCGCCGACGCTCACATTGAGTTGCACAAGGGGGATGAGCAACCACTGGCGAATGAAATCATTCGCTTGGTTGAAGTCTACGGTTTTGATGGGTTGGATATCGACCTGGAGCAAAGCGCCATTGATTTTGCTGACAACAAGACGGTGCTGCCGGCGGCCTTGAAACTGGTGAAGGATCACTACAAGGGCGAAGGGAAACATTTCATCATCAGCATGGCGCCTGAGTTTCCCTACCTCAGAGTTGGCGGCAAGTACGTTGGCTACATTCAGGCCCTTGAGGGGTACTACGACTTCATCGCGCCTCAGTACTACAACCAAGGTGGCGATGGGATCTGGGTGCAGGAGGCCAACGGTGGGCAAGGTGCCTGGATTGCACAGAACAATGATCAGATGAAAGAGGATTTCCTCTACTACCTGACCGAAAGCCTGGTGACTGGCACTCGGGACTACATCGCCATCCCCGCAGATAAATTCGTCATTGGCTTACCGGCCAATAATGACGCTGCGGCCACTGGCTATGTGATCGATCCTGCTGCAGTTGTAAATGCATTCAAGCGTCTCGACGCTGCCGGCCATTCCATCAAAGGGCTGATGACCTGGTCTATCAACTGGGACGATGGCATTACCAAGGACAATGTTCCCTACAACTGGGAGTTCTACGATCGTTACTCCCCGTTGATTCACGGCGGGTCGGAGCCTGGTGATCGGCCAACGGCGCCCGCGAACCTGTCCGCCAGGGACGTAACCGAGATCAGCATGACCTTGAGTTGGGGGGCTTCAAGCGGCCCTCGTCCAATCGAGACATACACGCTATACCGAAATGGGGCTGCGATAGGCCAGGTGGCAGTTTTAACGCTGAAGGACTCAGGCCTAACGCCGAACACTCAGTACAGCTACTTTGTCACGGCAACAGACTCTCAGGGTAATGAGTCGCTTCCGAGCAAGAGCCTGAGCGTTCGAACTGCTGGAGACATCCCTGATCCAGAGTTCCCCGAGTGGCAGTTGAACCATCTGTATCGCAAGGAAGATGGCGTGACGTACGAAGGTAATCATTACGTGTGCCTGCAAGAGCACACTTCAAACGCAGGCTGGACACCACCCGTCGCCTTTACCCTTTGGTCGAAGGTCGCAATCAAGCGGCGCGCTTAGAGCGCTTTGCAAAGCCCGGCTGAAGTGCCGGGCTTTCATTTCCCCTCTGCCCTATACCAGGACTGCGTTTCTCGGTCTTCAATACGCAGCAAAAGAAGGTACGGCCGACGCATAGGTGGATTCGGTATTGAAGGCATTTTTCCAGCAGTATCTAGATATCGGTCGCCATGACGTATTGAAAGAATTCCTGGTAGACCTGCAAATCGGCGATTACGTCATTTGCTTCTTCGGTCACTTTGCGGATGCTTCGGCCTGCATCTTCATGAGGTTTTCCTCAAGCATGTCCAGGAAGACTTTCACCCTCGCCGGCACCAGTCGGCGAGTAGGGGTTACAGCCCAGATTGAGAGCTCCTCCATGTCTGCGTCTTCAAGCTCGATCTCCACGAGAGTCCCATCACATAGCTGGCGGAATACGTCCCAGTAAGTCAGCATTGCCAATCCCAAGCCTTGGATGGCGGCAGTTCTCACCGCATCCACGCTGCTGGTATTCACCAAGCCAGACACGGTCTTGTGCTGTAACTCCCCTTTGATCCTGAAAGGCCATCTTGGAACAGCCTGCAGGAGGATGCACTGATGCTTATCCAAATCAGCGACCTTCAATGGGCGGCCATGCTTTTCGAGGTACTTGGGTGAGGCGCAAACCACCCGAGGATTCGGGGCGATGCGCCGGGCAACGAGTTCGGAGTTCGCCAGTGGGGCAACACGCAGCGCCAAATCCATACCTTTGCTAACAATGTCCACCACTCGGTCGGAAACGTCCAGATCGATCCGCAGATCTGGATGGCGCTCAAGCAGCGCCGGGAGGAGGGAAAGAACGATAGATTGCCCAAACACGCTGGGGGCAGTCATACGGAGCACGCCAAACACTTTGCTTGCAGTAGGGCTCAACTCACCCCTGGCGCTTTCCTCCGCCTCGCTCATGGCTTGAGCGTATGGGAGGAAGGCTTCCCCTTCAGCGGTCAGCGAGACGGATCGAGTAGTGCGGTGGAAGAGGCGTACACCCATGTGCTCTTCCAGAGCATTGAGTCGACGTGATATTTGCATGGGCCCCACGTTCAGCTTTCGTGCAGCAGCCGACAGGCTATTCACCGAGGCCACCGCGAGAAAGATGTTTACGTCTGAAATTAACATTTTCAAAGGCCCATCATTTCAAAAAATCAGTTTAACGAAACAGCCTTGTCACGTCAGTCCATTCGCGGGCTCAGTAATTGTGTTCATCCACAACGGAGTTCCACACACCGATATCAGTTAGAGTATCAATACTCCAGTTCTGCCTCTTTGATATTGGCGACTGGTCCAAGGATCGAAGGATCAAATGTGCGTAGAGCCTCACCGCCCTCAACTCGTTTTGGCAGATCAGGGTTGGCCAGTGCGCCACGACCGTATGCGATCACATCAGCACCGTTTTCCAACAGCTCTACCGAGCGATCCAATTCGTGCAGCGAGCCGTTGGTGAGGATCGTTGCGTTAGGAGCGTATTTCTTCGCCAGCTTGGCCAGGCTGTCGGTACCACCTTCGAAGGCCGGTTTCCAGGCTTCAAATTCGGTAACGTGGATGTAGTCGACACCGGCATCCGCCAGGGAACCGAAGATCACCTCCGCAGCTTGCTCACCTTCGGCCCACTTGTGTTGGAAATCATTAACCTTGCCCTGGGAGATTCGCACGCCTAGAGCTGCACCAGGCTTGATGGTTTTCTTCACGGCGCTCACGACTTCGAGGATGAGGCCGGCGCGGTTTTTCACATCGCCACCCCAACGGTCGGTGCGCAAGTTGGAGTAGTCGGTGAAGAACTGATCAAGTAAGTAACCGTTTGAACCGTGAATCTCGACACCATCGAAGCCCGAGACCTCGGTAGCAAGGCGAGCCGCGTTGGCGAAGCCTTCGATCGCATCTGCTATATCGGAGTCAGAAGCTGCGGTCGGCACTGGGTATTTGCCTTTGCCGTAATAGAAAGTCATCTGATCACCC
Organism: Pseudomonas sp. ZL2; assembly: GCF_054788455.1. Classification (NCBI taxonomy): domain Bacteria; kingdom Pseudomonadati; phylum Pseudomonadota; class Gammaproteobacteria; order Pseudomonadales; family Pseudomonadaceae; genus Pseudomonas; species Pseudomonas sp. ZL2. The sequence goes on from NZ_JBGOGX010000014.1 coordinate 110,593, forward strand.
TTCGGCTGAATCGCAGACGGTGCGATGGTGCCAGCGACGAAACGGTTACCTTGGTTGAGGGCGCCGGCGTGCATGATCTGCGCAACGACCTTGGCGTCTGCGCCGTGGATGCTTTGTACAAATGCTTGCCAGGCCTGTGCTTGTATTTCATCGCTGATGCCAGGCTGGAAGATATAGCCCTGCGAGTACTGATGGTCGGTGTAGAGGCCCTCAGTGATCAGCAAGCCGAAGTCACCCTTAGCGAAGCGGTCATAGTAGTGAGTCATTTGCTCGGTAGGACGGCCATCTTCAGTTGCGCTAACGCGGGTCATCGGCGCGACTGCGAAGCGGTTCTTGACCTGGAGGGCGCCGATCTGGCGAGGTGTATACAGCAGACCTTTGTTAGACATACTCGTTTTCCTAAGGGCGATGCCCTGGTTGAATAATCGGTATGCCTAAGGTAGGGGTACATGCATCCCCTGAGAATGTAGCTAATCCGATAAGGCGACATAACCAGTCCGGTTATAATTTGCCAAGAGCCCCATTCTAGGGGCCTTTGAAATCGCATTAAACGATTTAAAGGTTTGCTTGTTCGATTTTTGCCAAGCAAAAAAATCCCGCCTTGTCAGCGGGATTTTCTCACTGTCAGCTCAAATGCGAGCTGGGCATGTAGAGATCAACTCTGTTCTGTCCAGATGTACGAGTACGTTGTGTTCATATTTCACAAAGCCGACATCTGGTCGACCAGCCATACATTCAATAGCGATTGCCATGCCTGCTTCGATTTGGGTGTCGTTGCCTGGAACAAGCCATGGGGACTCCCAGCCGATTCCATACGAATGGCCGTGAAGAGGGTAACCGCAGTAAATCCCGCGAGAGTTCAATACATCTAGAACAACGTCGTACAGCTTTTGAGCTGTGACACCAGGTTTGCAAGCTGCAACGCCCGCATCAATAGCAGCGATGGCGCCGTCATAGATCTCATTCTGCGCAGCGCTCCATTCGCCTCCCGCTACGACGGATCGAGAGAAGTCCCATGTGTAGCCTTCTACAGCTGCGCCGTACAGGTCACAGTGGAAAATATCGCCATCCTCAAGCTTGCGTGTAGTCCATTGAGGAGCCATCCCGTGAGAGTAAAATGCGCTGTGTGGCCCGGAGGAGCATGCCGCATCAATCAGTGCACACCCTTGGCGAATAGCGATGTCATAAGCTGCCGCAACAGCGTCAGCTTCAGTTGTCCCTACGATGGAAGCGCTTTTCATCATCGCTTCCATAGCAGCGTTGCCGACACCGGCTGCTTCTCGAAGCAGTTCGAATTCGAATGGTGTCTTGATCGATCGTAGACCTTCGATCACGTAATCCAGTTCTACGAACGAGACGCCTTGAGCTTTTTCCAGCAGGCGACGATGGATTGCGCTTACGAGCCAAGGGCCTGCAACCAAGCCTACCCGGGAGTTCGCCAGGCCAAGCTCTTTCAGGGTCGCAGCAACCTTATCCGGCACGAAACCGTCAGCCGACCTGATGTCATCGATGGCGATTACATCGCGACGAACGGCTGGAGATTCGGTGATCAGAATTGGCTCTCCCTTCGCGGGGATGATGACCGCCCCGTGAGACAAGCCTGCCCATCGACCGGGGAGGTCTGGTGCGTATGGAAACACCGGGCAGTAGTTCGCGAGATAGATGAGGTCATTCGCGGTGTCTACCGTGCCACCGCCTTTCCCCCAAACTACGAGGGCTTCTACATTGTGCGCCTTGGCAGCAGCTTGGGCTTTGTTCCAGCGGAGTTCGTATTCACTTCTAGGCGTGCGATTAGTCAGCATTGGTTCAATCTCTAAAATTTGGCACTGCTACTTTGGGAGCGGTTATCAAGAGGCCGGGTATATCGCTTCCCAGTCCCATTGCTCTTTCTCTTGAGCGTGCAGATCCCAAAATGCTTGAGCGACACCGTCGGCCTGCGGCGAGTCCGGGCTCACAAGAGTGCTCACCGTTACAGTGGCGACATGAATCCCTTCTTCTTTAAGTTGGGAGAAAAGGGCCTGCGTTGTAGCGCGGATAGCAGCTTTGCCGATACTGAGATTCAAGAAGTCAGCATTTGGATAAACGCCAAACCCGCCCCCCGTCAGCAGGACGCTGCCGGTGCCTTTGGCACGCAAGGCAGGGAGCGCCGACTGAACAGCCACGACGGCGCTGGTCACATTCACCTGCATGTCGCGCTCGATAGAACTGATGCTCTCGTCATCGATTGTCCTTGCCTTAAGGTTTTGCAAGGCGTCGTAATGAAGGACGGCGGCGTTGTAGTGGAGGACGTGAAGATCGTTTCCAATGCTCGCTACCAGTTCTGCTACTGCAGCAGAGTTGGTTGCGTCGATTGCAAATGCCCGAACGTTGATCCCCAACACCGCCAGTTGCTCTGCTTGCTTGGCGAGTCTTGTAGCATCGCGAGAACTCAGTACCACGTCGTAGCCTTCGCGCCCAAAACGTAGAGCGGTAGCAAAGCCGATGCCAGGGCCACTGCCGATGCTCAGAAAGGTTTGGCTCATGTTTACCTCCAGATGTACGGATTTGCCTGAGATTAACGACTCCTGAAATTGACAAAAAGATCATAATTACATATACCTTATGAACCTCTGGTTCATAATGGCTGATTCGATGTTTAACGAAAATCCCGGGTTGAGTGCGACTGTATTGTCTGGCTTGGCCACTTTTCTCGTGGTTGCACGCGCGCTCAATTTCGCTCGGGCTGCTGAGGAGCTAGGGGTGACACCCACTGCAGTTTCCAAAACGATAAAACTACTTGAGAGAGAGTTGGGCGTAAGGCTATTAAATCGGACAACACGAAGTGTCGCTCTGTCGGATGCGGGTGCAGAGTTATTGTCGGTTGTTGCTCCTGCTTTTCAGGATGTCGGAGCATCGCTAGAACAGGTTCGGTCATCAGCCCACAACCCGCAGGGGGAGCTTAGGATCAACGCCTCGCATGTTGCATTTGCAACGCTGATCGAGCACGAGTTATATAATTTCAGCAGACTGTACCCGCAGTTGGCCATTCAGTTTTCGATTAACAATAGCCTTGTGGATATGGTGGGTGAGGGGTTTGATGCCGGGGTTCGACTTGGACATACACTGCAGAGCGATATGGTTGCAATTCAGATCAGTGGCTACCAGCAGCGCGTTCTCGTAGCTTCTCCTGACTACATTGCCCGGTGCGGGGCGCCTAAAACACCTCAAGAGTTGCTCAGTCATAACTGCATAAGGCAGCGAATGAATATAAATGGGAAACTCTATGAATGGGTGTTTCAAGATGAAGGAAGGGCGCTCACTATAGATGTCGCAGGCCAGTTGATTTTTGATGAGATGAGGGCAGCGCTTAATGCGGCAGTTGCTGGTATAGGGATCGCTTATGTGTTTAAGGATTTTGCGAGGGAAGAGCTGTTTTCCGGTAGTGTGGTGTCGCTTCTGGAGGAGTGGTCTCCAATAACAGACCCCTTTTATCTTTATTATCCTCAGGCAAAGCACATGCCTGCAAAGCTACGAGTATTTATTGATTACTTCAGGGGTAAAATGGTAGGTGCGCAGTGTGTCAAATAATTTCTCTGAGTTAAGCTCGAGGTTGTATCGGTAGCGAGATTATGGACAAATAATGCTAAATTCATGAGTGAGTAGGGGTATCACTAATCAGTTGCGGGTGATACCCGCAGTCGCCCGATTTGTCTCAATCTCATCCAGAAGCTCCGCGTTTTCTTCCGCCCACTCATAGAGCGCCATCAGCGGCTCTACAAATCTCTGCCCCACCTCAGTTAGTGAATACTCGACCATGGGTGGCACCACCTGGTGCACCTTGCGCTCGATCAAACCATCACTCTCCAGCTCGCGCAGCGTCTGGGTAAGCATTTTCTTTGAAATTCCCGGCATCGAACGCTGAAGCTGGCCTGTTCGCAGCGAACCGAAACTCAGCACATAAATCACCATGGACGACCATTTGGGGGCCAAGAGAAGGTGAATTCTGCGAGGAGGGCATTGCTCACAGACCACCAGGGGATTTCCTGGATCGCGAACAGTTGTTTTAGTCATGGTTACCATTGGGTGCCTACGTTTCAAAAAAGTGCCTAATCGACAGATGATACCTAAAGGCTCAAGCTCACCCTAATCCCTAGATTGCACACTGTAAACAACCTCAACGGAGACCAGAATGAGCAGCCAGTACACGATGCGAGCCTTGGTGCTAGACGACTACGCTACCGGGACATTGGTGGAGAAAACTGTAGAACGCCCCTCTCCACGGGCGGGCGAGGTACTCGTCCGGATTGTAGCCAGCGGTGTTAACCCAATCGACAATATGATTCGTCAGGGACTTGCACCGTATGCCATGCCGGAGCTGCCCGCGATTCTTGGTACCGACCTTGCAGGCGTAGTGGTAGAGATTGGGCCTGAGGTGACGGCCTTCAACGTGGGGGATGAGGTTTACGGGCTAACCGGAGGCGTTAGGGGGCTGCAGGGCTCGCTGGCCGAATATGCTGCGGTCGACACAGCACTTCTGGCATTGAAACCGAAGAATCTCACCATGCGCGAAGCCGCGGCAATTCCGCTGGTATTTTTGACCGCCTGGGAAGGCATGGTAGATCGAGCCGGTGTCCAAGCCGGCCAGCGTGTGTTGGTGCAAGGTGGCGCTGGCGGAGTCGGCCATGTAGCAATCCAGATTGCGGCAGCACACGGCGCTGACGTGTACGCGACAGCGTCCGCCGGCAAGCAAGAAATCGTGGCATCTTTTGGAGCTACGCCTATTGATTACAACGCCAAAACTGTCGACGAATACGTTGCGGATTTCACTGAAGGCAAAGGGTTCGACATCGTTTATGACACCGTTGGCGGGCAGAGCCTGGACGACTCCCTTGTTGCTGCCAAACCCTATGGCCATGTCGCCAGTTGTTTTGCTTTCGCCGCCCACAATCTGGCCCCTGGCTCACTGCGCTGCGTGACTCTGTCAGGCATATTCGTCCTTTTGCCAATGCTCAGCGGGGAAGGGCGTGCACATCACGGTCAACTCCTGCGTCATGCGACGCGGCTCGCAGAAGAAGGCAAGCTCAAACCGCTGATGGACCCTCACCGTTTTGGGCTAGCGCAAGCCCAAGCTGCACAGGTTTTGCAGGGTTCTGGTAAGGCCGTGGGTAAGGTCGTCATCGATATCGAGTGACGTTTTGATGCACGGGGTTGAGTCACACATCGGGACTCAACCAGCCATCTAGTCCAAAAGACGGGATAAATCAGGTCGCCGGCGCCCAGCCGCGTTTCGCGCACCATGTCGCGCAGCAAAGGAGTTCGCCGCAACCGACCCAATAGACTTGGTGGCTTTTTGCTGGCATTCAAGCAGGGGAAACATATGGTTACCACTGTGACTGTTTGGTGCAAGCAAAGGCAACTTGCGTGGTAGCGCGTCCCTCCAGTACTTAGCGGGAGCAGTGTGAAGATTCTTCCTGGGCGAACGTTCGAGGTTCGCCAGGAAATCGCTCGCCTTCTATTCACCGCTGCCGAAGAGGCGGTGAAGCCGTGCTTTGACGCTGGTGCTGTCGGGCTGCAGCTTGAGCCCAAGGAGTTGGAGCCAGGGCTCAATTTCCAGAGGAATAATATGCTCTGAGGTGGCCGGTGCCAGGCGAGAGGTAGCAATTGGCCGGCAATCAATCGATAAGGGGCTGCAGGCAGCCCAAGGCAGGCTAACCGTGCGCCTGGATAGGCTTGTCCACGGGGTGCGCAACAATGCTCTCAGCGGGTTTTCCTGAGAAGAAGGCACCCACTGCCATCGAAAGCGCACAGGCGCCAGCAAGATAAAGCGCAACGTAGTTGTATCCACCGTCGTTGAGTACGACCAAGAACGCCGCGAGTAGAGGTGTGATACCTCCAGCGATCGCGCTTGCAGCTGGTAAGCCAGGCCCGCCCCGCTGCACAGCTACGATCGGGTCATGAGAGAAGTTAGCGATCAAGACGAAGGCCAACGTGATCAATACGATACTCTGGCTCTCAATTGCCCAGAACAACGGAAACGCCCCGATGATGCCTATGGCGGCGCCGAACAAATAGACCGGACGTCGACCTATGCGGTCAGAAATTGCACCTGCGAGCGGAATCAAGAAGATCGCGACCACGCCGACAACCATGGTTGCGCCTAACAAGCTCGCCCTAGGGATGCCGTGCTGGCTTCCATAGTTCAGGACGAACACTGTCACGATGTAGAACCCCACTAGTTCAGCGAAGCGCATGCCAATGATTTTCAGGAATGCGCTGGAATGCTTTTTGAGAGCCTGCACCAGCGGTATGGCTTGCTTGGCTTTGGCGGGTGCCTCTGTCACGCGTTCAAGGAATTCTGGCGTCTCAGAAACACCTCTGCGGATCAGGTAGCCACCAAAAACGACAAATAGGCTCAGCAAGAACGGAATACGCCAACCATAGGAAAGGAATTACTCGGGCGTGGTGAACTGTTTTACCAAAGCGACGACGCCGGTAGCGACCAGCAGACCAACGGACGCACCCATCTGAACGAAGCTGCCGAAGAACTGCACTGCTTGACGCTGCTGCCAAACTAGGTCGGCACTACATGGGTTGCGAGTGACGTCGTGCGAGCATGCGCCATTATTGATATGGCGCACGCCGCCCGATCGTCTAGGGTAGCGGTCGAAAGCTTAAGGGTATTCAGTAAGCTCACCGTCTTGAAGGAAATCCATCACGGCGGGATCCGCCAGCAAAGAGCGGTACACGACCGCGTCCCAGCTGTTAATCCCTTTTCCGACTTCTATTGAGTAAGCGTTTTCGATGGCTGTGGCGACCGTCGTTTTGCCGCCGGATCGGGTTTCACTCGCCATCCGAATAATGTTCAGATAGCTGCTTTCGAAGTATTCCTTGAAACGCTCCCAAAAACCTATTCCATTCAGATGCGATGCCACCAGCTGTTGAAGATCCAGGGGCAAGTCGTCCAGGACTTCGAAAGAAATCACAGGGGTCAGGTAAGGCGCTTCCAGTTTTATCGAGTACAGCGGTCGGTTGACCTCGTCATAGTACGGATGCAAGAAACTCCTCGTGCCAGCGGCGTTTTGGTAGTCGACCAGTTTCTCCCCCTGGCACCAGTCGCATGCAGGTACGAGGTTAAACAGGTTTGCTGCAAACTCTGGATAAGTTGTTTTGGGTAAGCAATGGTCTAGTGTCCTTGGCCTTCCAAGCTCACCACATACTGGGCATGCCAGAAGCTTGTTCTTCTTCCTGAGCTTCTCCAGTTCATTGTAAGGGTATTTACCTTCGCCAGGATTGTATAGCCCTATCAACGATGTCTTGCGTTTGACTGCCTCTCCGTCTGTATCAACATAATCCCTTAACACCAACGGTGGCATGCCGGATGGACATCCTTTCTGATCGTCATACTGTTGGTAACGAGCAGTCAGGTCTGGTGTGATCCGGCCGTAAAATTTCTTGTGCCTGGCTCTTTCGCTTAGTACTAAATTTAATATGTTAATGCTGTCTTCTTCTGGTTTTGGGATCTTAGCGACCATCAGATACGCTCGCATTGAGGATTTTGATGGTCATTTCCGCATTGATTTCGTCTTTGAGCTTAGCTAACAAGTCCTTCGGGCTACCGGCTTCTTCAATAGCTCCCTCGATCCACTGCGCGAATGGCTTGGTCACTTTGTTGTCCCCGAATACATAGGACGAAATCCTTTGCATGTTCCCGCCAAAAGTCTCGAATGGTGGATGATCGATTTCAAGCCCATACTGACCTTGGCGATATACGTGCATGCAGTTCGCTGGGATCTCACGTGCGATGGCGAGTGAGTGGGTCGCCAGAATCGCTTTTGAATTGAATGCGGCAAGCACCTTCTTGAGAAGGGCTATGAACTCAACCTCGAATGTCGGGTGTAAGAAGAGTTCCGGCTCGTCTACGATGATCAAGCTTTCCGCCTTGATTTGGCCAACAATATTTATGACCATGTACACGAAGAGGCGTTGGCCGGAACTTAGGTCTAACTTCTCCTTATCATTGAGGAAGACAACCCCAGCCTTGCTGTTGACGACATTAAAAAGATCATCTTTAAGCTTGAGCAGTCTTGGGTGCGTGACCGGCGTCAGCGGGATGTACTGCTTGCCATCGTTACCCACGATCACAAGAGGCTTGAGGAAAAGAGGGAACTCAGCCTTAGGATTAATCTCTACTGCCAGCTTCTCAAAGTTAAGCGCTGGTTGTAGTACATCAAGGATGGTTGAAAACTTGGATGTCCAAGTACTGAGGAAGCCAAAAGCTTCATCGTCCGCTAAAGCCTTGAACATTGACTCAACCGAATCGCTTGCGGGTTGGTTACGGCTGATGGAACTCTGGCGCGTTCCTTGGGCGGACATCCTGCCCCTCCTGAAACCGAAGTACCTATACGCAGCTTTATCCTTGAGCTTGGAGTCAGCCAGGTCTAGTACAAAGTCTTCGAAAGGACTGTAAGACATCAAGATCAATCGAGAAATGTTGGGGTGGACATCAAACGGCTGGTGTTTGGATCTGTTAAGCTGCGTTTGAGAGCCGGCATCCATGCCCAACCAGTATGCGACAAGGTTTTTAAGCGTGTGAGATTTTCCGACCCCATTTGGCCCGATCAGAACGTTGATGTCGTAGGGGAGGGTGTCGGAATTGAACCTGAACCTTACCGCAGTTACAGCATCCTCACCGCGACCTGGCAGATTCAACGTGAAATCTTTTATGGACTGGGAATTTCCAGAGAATGCCTTCCACCCATCCTGGAAAGACTTTCTCGCACCGGCTTCTCGCAGCGGTGAGGTAGAAAAGTTTTCCAGTTCGGTTAGTTTTTTTGCAGCCTCGTCCTGAGTTATGTTTACAAGATAACCTGCGTCCCGAATAAGAATCAGAACCTTCTGAGCATCTTGAGCTCCTAGCTTTGTGATGAGCGCGTCATAGAATTCAATGTTACTGGGGACAGATACGTAGTTTGTATCTGGAACGGGGAAGTAGCCATCCCAGCCGGTCTTACGCAGCTTATTGAGCTTCGCTGGCGAGTTGGTGTCGTTCTCGATGAGCAGCTTGAGGTTGAACTCGTAAACGAGCTTGCCGTCGTAATAGAAGGCTGCGTTCAGCGTAGTGCGTACCGTATAGTCATCCCAGTTATTGTAGCCAAGTGATAGTACGGTTTTTTCAGTTTTAACTACGGGTGGAGTTATATTCCAACTCTCTCCTGCATGGAAAAATACTTTCAAAAAACACCTTCCTTGAAAAAGCAATGAGGTTGCATAAAAATGCCTAACCGCCTGAGAAAATCCATTTATTCTAAGTCACCAAATAGAATAGATGGGGGGTAATGGTGCTACAGCAGATTCTACGTCCATCTGGCCTTGCATGACGAGAGCGATTATATCCTTTTCTGCTCTTCTGGGAATGAAATTGAGGTTTTTTCGTTGAATCATTTACTTGCGTCGGTTTGTTGGCGCCGGGATGCTCTTGAGGAGCCCGCATTACAGAAAAATTAGCTTCGCAAGCGCTATTCGATTGCAGTTAACTTGCCTTGATATCTAGCGTTGAAAGCTAAGCTTTTCGTGATTTTTAAATAGCAAAGTATCTGATAAGCTGTACGATAAGTGGCAATAAGCTATTGCAGATTGATCGGCGCCATTGCCGTGATTGGGGGGATGCGGTGGGATTCAAGTTGAGGGATGGGCAAAAAATTCACTTGCCAGCTGTTTTCAAGAAAAAGTTCACAAGATTGGACTACACGCCGCCTGGCATCCTCAGGACTCCAGAGGATGTCCTAGCGTCCATCGAGAAGGCGCGGTACGTATTCCGGCGACACTCAATTGACGTGAGAAAAGGCAGTTCACTCGATCAGTTGCTATCCAGATCTGAGCGAGAAATGAGAAAAAGCTCCGGCGTGCCGCAGCGCGCAGCCGATCTTGAGTACGTGATCGCCATGGCGGGCATTCTCATTGGGCTAGCAGACGAAGACGGCATCAGAATATTGTTAGATCGAATCGCAAGAGGCGAGATGGAAACGTCCTCTGGTAAATACTCTCAAGGAAAAGATGCCCTATGGGAACTGCACTGTCTTTCCATCCTGAAGATGGGGGCAATGAAGTCTTGCCTGGCTGAGCCTGATATTGTTACAGACTTCGGCTTCGGCGAGTACGGTATCGCGTGCAAGAAGGTCTACTCCGAAAACAGTGTTGAGAAGTGCGTGAAGAAAGGCATCAGTCAGATTGATTCGGCTAAGATGCCCGGTATGGTTGCGCTCAACATCGATGACCTTGTGATTCCCCCCGGGAGGATCATGCACGCACAAGATCAAGACTACCTTCGGGAGATGTTACAGAGCTATGCCAGCGAATTTGTGAAGCGGCATCGCCCAACTCTTGAGAAGTATTCCAGCGGTGGGCGATGTGACGGTTTCCTAATAAGTGCCTCACGATCAGCATTACTGCATGGAACGGGTCGGTTTACCTACATAGGCGTCAACTTACTCATACCCATGTCCGGCCCGACGGATACTGCAGGGATCCGTATGGATTCGTTCGCACGCCAGACCAGCAATGCCGATGGTCTGGAGGAATGGGTCGCCAAGGTCGGAGGTAAAGCGTTCGGCCTGTGAAGAGCGGAGCAGGCGGCTCGGAGCTGATTGGAATCAGGTCTTTAGCCGCAGCTCCATTAACCTATGGGGGGCGCCAGTAGCAAAAACTGCCGCCTCAGTCTGTTGAAATCGTATTGTGGCTGCGCGTCAACGCCGACGAGAACTCAGTAACCTCGAGTTGGATGCCCAGCTCTCGTTTCACCGTCTGTTCAGCCATCGCATTCACGGCGGCCTTGAACAGGGTATTCATGATCTGACTGAGCAGTTCGCGCGAGCGCCCTGGCGCAATGTGTACCTGGATCTGGATGAATGCTTCTGAACCCCGGCAGTGACCAACAAGGTATTGGTCGTGCGATCGAGCAAAGGTGCGGATCCCGTTGCTGGGGAAACACCCCAGTTCATGGGCCGCCAGATGGAGCTTGGAGGCAAGCTGATTCGCCTCAACGGCTTCAGCAATGTTCGCGGTGTATTCGATCGTGATGTTTGGCATCTATGCCCCAGGTCAGATATATCGTGTACCAACAGGGCACAGTCGTTCACTGAACCCTAGCGAAAAAATCAAATACGGCGTGCCCTTAACACCATGGCGGCGGAGGATGAGAGTCAGGACAATGGCTTGACACCCGAGGCCTGGCAGGCGCTGCAAGATACGATGAGGGTGGTCGCGTCCTGCATGCATCAGGCCCATACCGAAGGGGCCCTGGACTCTCAAATGGTCTTGTCTTTGTTCTTCGGTCAGCCTGGCATAGTGTTGATCTCACGCAAGGTCGTCCTGCCTGCCTTGCTCTTGTTGTCTCCCCATTAGTCGCAGGCTTATCGAGGCGAGAGGGCTAAAGGCCCTCTTAACTGAAGTCGCCTGCTCATCACGCCAGCCTGAGTAGATATTTACCACTCGGCAAAGCTATCCAAAACCCTTCAGGTTGAGGCGCAATCGCTCGCACGAGCACTCGAAAAGATGCCGCTTTCATCTCGTGGAATCCGGCTGAGTGGGCATCTCAATCTTTTACATTTCGGCGTTTGGTGAGGGCCCCGTTTTCTGGTTTTATGCTTGGGTGGCGATAAGCCATCTACACGCTATCGCACGCCTGAACCGTCGGCCGTGGGAGCAGTTTCTACCCCCTGACTGACGCTAAACACTTCCGAAAATTGGATTCCTAATGAAAAAGAAATTCCTATTTACATACTCGGTCATAGCGCGTTCAAGTCACGAGCTGGATGAACGAGCAGCTAACACAGTGCGAGACAGAATCGCCATCGCAAAGGTGCGAGATTGGAGAAAGCTCGAAAATGTAGAAACGGCGTTCACTGGTGAGCTTTCCGTAGAGGGCGGCACACCTCAGGAGCGTAGGAACCACGCTACCCGCCAGGTCAAAAAAGTCATCGATGAGAAATTCGAAGGGGTCAGGCCACACGATGCTCCGACTGTACAGGTAGCTCTGTTTGTCGACGACCTCGATGGGATCATTGAATTCAAATGCACCGGCGAATGATCGGCTCCGCCTAGGTTCATGGGCGGATAGGGCTGGCGCTAGCGTTACGTTGAAGCAGGAAGTACGTTTCAGGGTTGCTCGGCCCTACCGGGTTGAGCAACCTCTCTCCATTGCCCACATCCACCCGGTGGCGAGGCGTGCTGATTTTGCTTTTCCGTTGCAAGACCTTGCTGGACGCTTCAGGGAGCTGGCATATGGCTATCGCCTTGCCTACAATCCCAGACTTGCCTCTCATCGCGATGGATCCGCGTAGTCGACGGTTCGATCGCCTCGGAAAAATGGATTTAGCTCATGTGGCACGATAACGAAACCACGACGGACTACCTGAATTTTGGGGTGGTCGCAGATGCGTGCGCGAGTCTTTTGAAACAGAGTGCGGGCGAGCCCATCTCGATTGGCGTTTCAGGCGGTTGGGGGGCTGGCAAATCCTCGCTAGTCAAGATGATTGCCTCACGCTTGGCCGACCTCCCTGACGCTGGCCCAACTCACACTACTGCTGGCCAAGCGGGAGCTGCCGATACCCCTCAGAACACCCGCTACGTTGTTATCACGTTCAACCCTTGGCTTTACCAAGATTTTGAGAGCGCTCGCAGCGCCTTGCTGCAAATCGTCGGCGATGAAGTACTCAAGCTAGCCAAAGGTGATCAGACCCTTTGGAGCAAAGCTGTCGACCTGATGCGCAGGATCAATTTGCTCAAGCTGGTACAGGTCAGCTCTGAGGCCGCGCTGACGATCAAAACCGGGTTGCCCATAGGCTCAGTGGGTAAGGCGGTTGTGAAGGCCATGGGCTTGTTCAAATCCGCAACAGGGGATGCTGGAGATGACGAGGCAGCTGGGGCGAAAGATGCTGACGCCAAGAGTGGCGATGACGAAGGAGCTGCAGATTACTTTGGTCTCAAATCACTCGGCATCTTGAATCCGGCCAATCCCATGTCTCTTCCGAACGAGATTCAGGCGTTTCGCGATTCGCTGGAGCAACTGCTCGGTGAGCTTGGAGTGACCTTGGTGGTGTTCGTCGACGACCTGGACAGATGCCTGCCTGAAACGGCCATCTCGACCCTGGAGTCGATCCGGCTTTTGCTGTTCCTCAAGCGTACGGCATTCGTGATCGCTGCCGACAACGACTTCATTCGCGGGGCAGTCAAGAAACACTTCGAGGGAACCGATATCAATGACGATATCGCGACCAACTACTTTGACAAGCTCATTCAGGTACCCCTGCACGTCCCTCGTCTGGGCGTGAACGAAGCCAAAGCCTACCTGGTGTTGCTCCTACTTGAGCGCGAGGCCAGGGCAGGCACGTTTGCACACGCCAAGTTTGAGGATGCCAAACAGCTCATCCCCAAAAGGCTGAGTCAAAGCTGGCAGGGGGAGACGATCACCACCGAGTTCTTGTTTGAGCTCGTCGATGGTGATCTCAAGCTGCAGGAACTTATGCAGCTTGCCGAAGGGCTGGCGCCGCTGATGTTCAATTCCACCGCCATCAGCGCCAATCCTCGACTGATGAAACGCTTTCTGAACACGGTATTCCTGCGTCAGTCACTGGCAGCACCCCAGGGGATCACGTTGGATGTCCCCGCGTTGGCCAAGTGGCACCTGCTTGAGCGCTGCAATGAAGATCTTGCCAAAACGCTGTCCTCCCTGGTGACTTCGGACAATGACGGCGAGGTCGCCATTCTCCTGGAAGCTGAATCACTTGCTGCCGGCGACGGAGAACTGCCCGAAAACTTCCCGGATGAGTTTTTTGTCAGGGAGTGGCTGCAGTTAGCCCCGGCGTTGGGAGACAGGGACTTGCGCCCATTGCTTCATCTAAGTCGCGACTCAGCAACCCGAGACTTCGGCGATGACAGCATGACACCTGCCTCGCGACAGCTTCGGGACATGCTGAAAAAAGCCTCGGGCGGTAACGATCCTCTGACCAAGGCCATCCGTGCCTTGGATTCCAACCAGGCTGAGCTCGCAATGGTCAAGGCGTGGCAGGGCACCGCCACCTCTCGCACCTGGAAAGGCAAGACCGAGACAGTGATGCTGATTGAACCCTGCAAGGTGCATCCATCCTTGGGTAAGCGCGCCGCTGTTTTACTCGCCCAAGCGCCAGCGATGTTGGTGGGGCCGGGGATTATTCCGCCGCTTGCCAACCAACCTTGGGCAACAGATGTTCTCAAGTCCTGGAAGGACAACTCGGATATCGCGAGCAACACCAAGAAAGCAATTGAACTGGCGCTAAGGAAAGCTAGCTGATGGGCACCTCAACCTCGAGCAGTGGTGGTAAAGCAGGCTCACCCTTCGATCCAGAATGGCTGGATCAAGGGGAGGGCGGCGCAGCGGGAGCAGGCACTGGTGACGGTGCAACCGATGCCGATGGCACCGACGGTACGCCTGACGGACAAGACGGTAATGCCGAGACTGGCCAGGAATGCGATGTAGCTCCCGATCGCCGGTTCATGCCGGCTCGGGCCAAGCTTGGCAAGTACCTCTCTGGTGGCGGTAGGGATGCACTCCGTGGCGCCGCCAGCAGCATGATCAACAAGGGGATGGGCGGTTCGGCTCGAGCGGCGCGGACAATGCGCGGGGTCGCACAGGGGGCTGGCCGCTTGGGCGAGTTCCTCGGCGCGGTTCGGGATGGCAGTACCCAGCAAGCCATTGACTGGCTGCAGCGGGTACGCGGGCAGAATCTCTCGGCTGAAGACTTGGTGCTTGAGCTCATCAAGGAAGTCATGCCTGACTCCGGGAGCATCGATGATGAGTCGCTGCGCAACGCTGGGTCGGACGCGATGGCCCTGTTGTACCAGAAAGATCCAGATGTCGACGTCTTCACCCTGACCGATGAGCAAATCAACTCGGTCATCGGCTTCACGATCGGTAACGCCGTCTGCAACCGGCTCGATGAGCAGTTGGGCCAGACGTACGAAAAACTGAAGTATTCGCCGGTTCAGGTGCAAGAGCTTCGGAACGATGTTCAGGAATGGGTGCATGGTGAGGTAGAACGGATCATGGAAGGACTAGCGGGACAGCAATTGGATTGCCAGACGCTGGCGCAAACCGTTCTCCAGAGCGCCCTGGAGGTCTTTGCAGAATGATCAAGGTAATTTGTGCCCGCGCAGACCAGATACCCGTAGACCTCCAACCGGGTGAACGTGCCTTTTCGTACTTCAAGTCCGCCCGGCGTGAAGGCGTTGGCACCATTGCCAAGGGCTGGCATGGTTCCCTCAAGCGCAAGGGTTTCCGACCTAGTCCAGCGACCTGGGATTTCGTTCAGTTCTGCCTAGCGGTGTGTGCAACTGATCTGTGCGGCATGCGCAAGACCAGCGCAGATGGCTGGACGCGCACGATTGAGCTCAGTGTCGGCCTTCATGAACCACTACGATGGGAACCCTACAAAGCCGAGCTGGAACAGTTGCTCAAAGTACTGACCGGGGATTACTGGACGCTGATCTTCACTGGGGCCGGCATGCCACCACCTGAAGGGAACTTCGTTCCCAAGCCTCAGGACTGCGTGTCGTTGCTATCGGGAGGCTTGGACAGCTTGATCGGGGGGCTCGACCTAGTCGCACAAGGGCGGCGCCCTCTGTTTGTCTCGCAACTGGCTCACGAGGACTCGCAGCGCCAGCGCGACTACGCCCAACTACTGGGAGGCGACGGGGCTCACTATCAGTGGAGCCACGGCATCAGCTTCAAGGGCCCCAAAGAGCCTTCGACGCGCGCCCGGTCGTTGGCGTTCTATGCGTTTGCCGTACTGGCGGCATCGCAATTGGCAGATCCTCGCCCCACGTTGTTCATTCCTGAGAACGGGTTCATCTGCGTGAATCCGCCGCTTGTTCCCGGGCGTGTATCGAGCTTGAGCACCCGTACGACGCACCCCTTGTTCATCAGCAAGCTGCAACAGGTGCTGGACGGTGTCGGCATACACGTGCAACTGGAATTACCCTACCGATTCAAGACCAAGGGAGAGATGATGAATGACTGCCGTGACCCGGTGCGTCTACACCAGCTAGCCTGGCAAACGACCAGTTGTGGGCGCTTCCGAACCTACAATCGCAGGCACTGCGGGCGCTGTGTGCCCTGCATGATTCGTCGCGCTGCATTCACGGCTTGGAGGGGAGGGAATGACAACACCGATTATGTCTATAGAAGCCTGGTGGGAAGCGACAAGTCCAGCGGCCCTGATGATCCAATGGCTGTTGCATTGGCCATTTTGACCACAAGGTCGAAGGGTATCGACAGATTCCTGGGCGCTTCGCTCGCGTTTGCCCCTGTAGATGAGCGTGCGCGCTATCGTTCAGTGCTTACGAATGGTATTCAAGAACTTGAAGCCTTGTTAACTGGAGATGGCGTGCTTTGATGGATTTCCACTGCCACCTCGACCTTTACCCCAATGCCCGTGACGTTTATGCGCAGGCACAGGAGAGGAACGAGTTCACTTGGCTTGTCACCACCAGCCCCCGAGCGTTCACCGCGACGTGCAGAGTGCTGGTTGGAAGCGACAAGGTGCTGATCACTCCCGGACTGCACCCGGAGATCGTAGGCGCCCGTCACGCTGAGCTCGACATGCTGCTTGAGCAGATCAGACAGGTGAAGGCAGTGGGCGAGGTCGGCCTGGATGGCTCCAAGCGCTTTCAGGCGAGTTACGACGTGCAGCGCAGCGTGTTTGTTGCGGTCGTGGCGCAGTGCGCAGCCCTCGGCGGTCGAGTACTGAGCATCCATTCGCGTCAGGCCGTTAAGGATGTGCTGGCGGTTTTGCACGATCATCCGGGCTACGGTACTGCGGTGCTGCACTGGTTCACTGGAACCACCACGGAGCTCAAGGCTGCAGTAGCACAGGACTGCTGGTTCAGCATTGGCCCAGCAGCCTTCAACACGGCAGCGGGGCAGGCCTTGGCCAAGAAACTCCCGCGCGATCGGGTCGTCCCTGAAAGCGATGGGCCATTTGCGCAGGTAGATGGCGCCAGTGTCATGCCGTGGAGTGCAGGTCAGACCGCGCAGTTGCTGGGAAAGGCATGGGACGTCACCCCTGCAGACGCCATGCATATTCTGGAGTCGAATTCTCGTCGGCTTCTTGGCCTGATTCGGGGACAGGGCCGATCCGAGCATAAAGCCCGTACAGGTTAGCCAGGTGGGCAGTGAATTGAGGATGGATGCATGGAGCAACTGAACCGAGCCAAACGTTACAACCGAGTGCATGTCGACGGGCAGGCCTGACCGCCGCGATCACTGAATCGGTGCCCAATCCATGAAACACCTTCAGACGGCCAGCGCCAGGCAGGGGGCATTAGAGGCAGAGGGTAGGGCGGATGCCCCGCAAGGGCACCGGCATCAAGCGGTTTCAGGACACTTGGGAGAAAGTGCTCCAAGTTGAGTTGAAATCAAAACAGCTTAAGGGCATTGATACATCACCGTTCATCAGTGAGGTACAACAATGCGTGGAAGTTACAGCAGCAGTTCGTCTGCCGGGATCTTGATCTGTTTGGCCGTGGTTTTGTGTTTCTGTGCCGTGGTCACCTTGGCTGCCCAGGTACATCTGGACATCGCCACGACCGGCGTTGTCCTGGGGAGGCTGGGTCTGGCCTGGCTCTTTGGATACTGCCTGGGCCGAGGGCTACTAGGCGTGGGCCTCAGCTACAGCTGGCCAGTGTGCCTTGGGCTCTCTTGGATCGCACTCATGCCTGCGTTCAGCGTTTGGCTTGACGAGGATGCCTACGCCTGGCTCGAGCCTTTTTGGTCTCAATGTGTAGGTGTGGTAGCAGTAGCGCTTCTCGCGTTTCGCATCAGATCACTCGTAGCGTAAGTCGGATCGGGGCGTGACCACGAACACCTCAGCCTGAGGTGGAGGCGCGCCCTGCGATCGATGGCACCCATGAAATCACCTCAACGGCGCTTGTAGCCGAGCGCTGCTGTCGCTCATCACTAGTGGTAGTCAGTGTCAGACAGCAAGTATTCGGCTGGGGCATTCGACAGGTTCGAGAAGTACTAGGCGATCATTCTGAAAAACCAAGGCTCTACCATCTCTCTCAGCCCCCCTTGCACCGCCTTTTACTTTATGGACTTCCATTTGCTGCATGATACCTCTGCACCGCCGCCTGCATTTCTCCCACGTACCTTTGAAAATCGCCGACGGCATGCTCCAAAAAACGTTCGTCCATCAGGACATCGTCAAAAAAGTTGACCGACACCCCCTCGGTTTTGCGAATGGCTGACAAGACCCTTTTTTCCGAAGGGCTCTTTTTACCATTGCGCGTGCTTATTTCGCTGTAGCCCTTAGCGGTGCCGTTGCTGTGAGCCATTACATTCCTGATAACAGTCAGATGATCCAGGTCTGAGATGCCTTGGCCACCAATGACCTTTTTGAGCATAGCGTGGGCCTTTTCTATTGGCCCCATACCCTTGAGCTCCCCCTCAAACCCAGTCAGTTCAAGCATAAACACCAGGCATTGACTCATACGGTGTTCGAACAACCCAAACATCGTAAGAAATGCTGAGCGGCGCGTGAGTTGGGTGATCATGAACTTGTACGTCAATAGCACTTCGTCAGAGTCATATCCGATAGAAGAGCCGCATGAGTAAAAAGTCCGTTGCCGCACGTAGCTTTCACCGTACTGATCGTAGGTTTCTTCTTCGTGCTCATGCTTCTTTATCAAATCTTCGGCTTCCTTGAGTGCAAGCGCCACATTTGTTTCTGCCTGCTCTGCGAGCATTCGCATGACAGAGATGGACTCGCTGAGGGCACACATATGAACACTGAAAATAAAGTCGAGCTTGGCCAAATTGCCTCCCTGCAGGCTCATTTTGAAGACACATGATTTTCTGGGCAGATCTGAGATCTGCTCAGCGTACATAATCCATCCGCGCCTCGATATCCCAGCCTGAGCTGGCGCCGACATAGACGTCTGCGCATGAAGGGCACGCCATGGATCTCGGAGGGCACGGCTGCAGTGCCCCACGATCAATCGCCCTGAACACAGGGCCATCTGGGCAGGGCCTGGCAAGCCATAAACTCCGGACGTTGGACGCCATGGGCGGATGCCTGCGGCACTGCTGCTAAGCGCTTCGTGCTCGCGAATCGGCGCTTCACACTGGCTGGTTCGAGACCCTCCAAGCCCAGCAGAAAACTCAGGGTCGGCTGCCCTGTGGCCAGCGATAGAGCTCTTGGCCTTCAGCTGTCAGGGGACTGATCTGACACCTGCATGGCTTCCAAGAGCGCTTCAAGCGCATCGAGCAAGCGTTGATCTTCACGAGCATCCCCGGTTTCCGGCCTGTGCGTTTGGCAATGCCGCATCAAGGCATCAAAATCGTTGCGGTTCAGGTCAAACTCAATAAACATCAAAATCCTCCAGGCTATCGCATGAGCGAAAGCCAGTTTAAATGACGACCTAGCGGCCTTGCTCTCTCTCGAGGACTAGAAAACGTGGTTCGGGACAAGCGTATTGAACACCAGTGTCGAAACGGCTGTATGGACACGAGCGTCTGAGCGCTATGGCGCTGACTTGGGACGGATACTCGACTCAGCGATCACAACCTACCGAAGGCCACCAGGGCTAGAGTCGCCTTCGCGCCTTTATGCCCAAAATATCGGTGAAGAAGGTATTGATGCATTGCACCATGCCTTGCTTCTCAATCGAGCAAGACAGTTCCATGTGCTCGATCCGGGCATCGAGATGCGTCACTGCCTGCGCTTGCATGTGGTTCACTGCTTGCGCACCTCGTCAATGATGGAGACGCGCCTGGCTGTATGCGCGACGAGCATCTTGCCGCCGACTTGGGGCTGTAGCTTGGTGCTGTTTTCGGATCTGAAGGATGCTAAGCGTCGAGAGCGGTACCGTCTTGATTGCTGATTCAGGTGCTTTCGGGAGGTGACCCTTCTGGATTTAGCTCAGTGAGCCAATGAGGTAGGATTGCCGCTATCTGGCAATTGGCCGGCCAGTACCCACCATTGCCTCATCAAAGAGCAGCGGCCATACGCCGGTCTTTCCGTCCTGTCTGAGATCTTCGCTACACCGAAGGCACACTGCCCTAGCGGCGTCAGACGCAGTATGCAATCTTAAATTCCCAGTTTTCTAAACTACGAAATAGGCGGGTAGATGAACCTGAAAATAATAGCGGATGCTTTAAAAGCGATCATGGATCGAGAGAAAGAGATTCTCAATCAGCATGAGGTTAAGCATGGCCCTACGATTGGCGATATGTACGAGGGGCTGACGAAATCGCTGCTTGAAAGGCTGAACTTGTCCGGTCTTGGGTTGAAAGTTGTTTCTGGGTTCATGAGAGCCGGCGAAGAGCTGTCAGGGCAGCTAGACTGCATGATTGTTATAGGTGAAGGTCAGAAAATAAATTATCTGGATAAGTACGTTTACCCGGCTCGGCAAGTGCTGGCCGTGATTGAGATCAAAAAGACTATCTACGCTCGTCAGTTTGAGGATGCGTATGGGCAACTTGCAGATGTGCTACGCGTATCCAGGCTGGATTTAAAGCTTCAAGAAGAGGAGGGAAGTCTGAAATTCAGCACTCTTCGCCCTGCCTTGGAGTATATGAAGGTGTTTGGAGAAAGGCCGCCTAAATATGATGATAAGAAGGTGCTGGATTTGAATAGGCGGATGGTATATCAGTGGCTGGTCGACGAGCATTTGGCGCCTCTGCGTATCGCCATTGGGTATTACGGGTTTAAGACGCAGTCAGGTTTTAGAGAGGCCATAGGGTCTTTTTATGAATCTAAGGAAAACTTAGCAGGTTATGGTGTTCTGGACATGCCGAGCTTGGTGATTAGCGAGAATTCATCCATAGTTAAGACAGCTGGTTTTCCTTACAGTGGAGCTTGGCATGATGAGGCGGGTTGGTTGTGGCTGTGTTCAAGCGGGGCGAATCCAGCCCTCCTGCTGCTAGAATTCTTGATTGACCGTATTGAAAGAATATTGGATGTGGCAATTGACCGTGGCGACGATGTCAATTTGGAGCTAAACAATCCTCTGATCTCAAGCTTGCCTTTATTTCTTGAGGACAGAGTCCTACGCGTCACTCACAATATAGTTCCTGCGGATGAAATGTACGAGAGCGATGGCACTGAACAATGGGAGCCTTACAGATTGACTCTAGAGGAGAAGGAATTGCTTGAGCTGGCTTCTGCTCGTGGAAGCCTGTTGGTGGCGGGGGAAGTTATGAATTCCTTTAGAGCTCGACACAACATTATAGATGCTAGCTTATTTATAGGAAAAATGTTGGCGGCAAGGGTGGTTTTGCGAACAAATGGTGAGCTTACTATTTATCCTGGCATGGTGATTGTGAAGGTGCAAGATGAGTTTTATTGTGCTGATAACTCTGGCGGGAGATTTGCTAAGTGGGTTGGCCTTGGATTCGGGAAGTCTTATGATGAGACAGTCTACTTGGAAGTGGGAGAAATACTCTGAGCTCAATCTTCGTAATGCTGTTATGAAAGGATCGTTTCTGACCTCTGCCACAGCAATTTCATCGGTTTGCCGTCACGCAGAGGGCGCCGTTCGCCCTGGATATAGTGCTCGTAGACCTCATACAACTGTGCGGAGATACCTACTGTCCGTCCGTGTGTTTTCAGCGCAGGCTCTTCAGCGCGCGGGTCGCCTGGGTCATGTTCGCGGTCATTGATGCTGACATAGGCATGTTGTGAACCCTGATTGATATCCGTGGTGTAGAGCTTCAGCAGCTCACCGCGCCGTATACCAGTCTCCAACAGCAATTCAATCATTAGCCAATTGCGCAACTGCAATCGTTCTGGAAACGGATTCTCTGCAGCGCCCGGGCGAATCAGTGTGCGAATGATCTGGAGTTGCGTATCTGTCAGGCTGCGGTAACGAGCATGGTCGGGGCGAACATTGATGATATGGCTCTCAAAGCGTCGTTCAATGACGTCGGCGACATCTGCAAATATCACCTCAATGTTAGCCAGGATGGTTGAATTTTGGCGAGCGCGCGGGATGTATCGGGTAACACACCAGGACAGGTATAGCTTCAGCAATCGCAGGTACTGGTCACGAGTACGCGGATCGATCTGCGGAAAAGGTGCCGTTTCAGCTTTGCCGATTCGGGCGACCAAGTTGTCGGCTTGACGGCCGCTTTGGAGCCAAATGGCGTAACCGTCCAGTAAAGCCAAAATCGATTCGAATTGGCAGGCCAAGATGGCGTCATCAATATTGAGGTCGCGGCTTTGGGCATAGGCATAGAAAGTCTGAATCGGATGAACGGGACAAGCATGGGCAATGGCGCCGCATTTCCAGTCTGCACGAGCAGCGGTACACGCTGACCTGAAGAGAAACGGCACTGAATCAGCTTCATCGGCAGCCACCTCATTCAATGACTCGCCATGAACACGAAGGACATGGCCCGTTGAGAGAGTGGACGTCAAAAGCGGGTTTGTCGAATCAGTGCCTTACGTGGCTCATGAACAAATAAAACATAGTACCTCGTTTAACATAATATACATTATGCGTAGTCATCTATAGAAGCACGCGGGTGGTGGCAGGACAGATTTCAATCCTGCCACCACCCGACTCCAGCCTCTACGACTTCAGTGCTCGGCGCCCAGCGCTTGACTCACGGCATTCACGAACAACGCCTGCTCGTCATACAGCGAGCTTGGTGTCTCTGCGTTCTTCCAGGTCGACCACTGCACCATCACCAGTTTCTCCGCTGGATTGATTGCGATGGTCTGGCCGTAAATCCCCAGCGCCCAGAACGTTTGCTCGCTGGTGGCGGTTTTCTTCGGCTCGGCATTGGCGTCCGGTGCCGGCGCCGAGTACCACCATTGATAGCCGTACTGACCATTAGGTGCCGATGGTGTCACCGAACCCTTGGCAGTCGTCCAGTGCGTCGAACGTGCAATCCAGTCATCCGGCAGTATTTTCTCACCGGATGGCAGCTGACCACCGCTGAGCACAAACTGGCCAAAGCGGCCCCAGTCACGCAATGCGGCGTTGAAACCGTGGCCGCCCATGTCGACCTTGTCTTTGACCAAGGCGTGCCAGATGCCATCCTGCTGCATGCCGTAACGGCTCCACACGCGGCTTTCCAGGTACTTGGCAATGGTCATGCCCGTGGCGTTTTCCAGCACGCGGCCCACCAGCCAGGCGCCGCCGGTGTTATAGGACCAGACTTCGCCCGGCTTGACCCCGGGTTTGCGTTTGACCGATTTGACCAGGTTGAGCACGCAGTCGTATGGCGCAGGCTTGGCCTCACACTGGGTCATATGGGAAAAATCGGAGTCAGGTAATGCGTAGTTTTCATCCCAGATCACGCCTGAGGTGTGCTGCATCAGTTGATGCAAGGTTACGTCTTGCCACGCCGTGCCTTTGAGTTCAGGGATATACAGGGTGATCTTGTCGTCCACCGACTTGATCTTGCCTTCCTTTATCGCCACGCCCACCAGCACGCTGACCACTGACTTGGCCACTGAGCGCGAGGTCCACAGGGTATTTTCGGTATTGCCTTTGCCGTAGTACTCGTAGGCAATCTTGCCGTCCTTGAGGATCAACAGGCCGGTGACGTTCTGGTTGGCGATGTAGTTATCGATGTTGTAGTTATTGCCGTTCATTGCATAGTGAATGGCTGGCATCGGGCTGCCGGCCGGTGCTAACGGCGATGGTGTGGCGCCTTGGTTACTGAATACATCGCCTTCGTACAGGCGGTAGGTATTACGAAAACCCACTACCCGCGTGGCCTGGTCCCAGGTCAGCATGTTGTGGGGATCGGGCAGCGTTTCGTCGTAGGGTTGCGGGCAGACTTTCAGCCCCGGAACGCCGCAGTCTACTGCTTGGGCGACAGCTGCCAGGCTAGCGCTGCTATGAGTTAAACCCAGTGTGGCGATGGCCAGTGCCAGCACCGAAAAAGCCTGGGTGGATTGTTTTTTTATTGTTCTGCGTAACATCAGCGCTTCCTCGACTTTCAATGAATTTCCGCCAGTCGCTTTCGAGCTTATCAACTTGCCGGAACTGGAAAAGAACAATAAAGTCCCGGTCGATATTAAAAAAACTAACAACAGTGAATGCCATGCCAAGCGACCGGCTTCCTCCGCTCAATGCCATTCGTGCCTTCGAGGCGGCTGCTCGCCTGGGCAGTTATGTCGCCGCTTCCCGGGCCCTGCACGTGACCCAGCCCGCAATCGGCCGGCACGTGAAAAACCTTGAAGACTGGCTTGGCGTAAAGCTGCTGGAGCGCACACCTCGCGGGGTTACCCTCACCGCGCCCGGGCTTGAGTTGCATCAGGCAGCGACCCAGGCACTGAAGATACTGGCCGATGCCGGCTCGAAAATCGCATGCCGGCAACAGGAACGCTGGCTGCGCATCCTCTGCGTGCCGGCGTTCGCTTCGCGCTGGCTGACGCCGCATATCGACGCTTTGCGCAGCCTGCGGCCGGGCCTGAAGCTGGCCATCGAACCCAACGCCTCGTTCACTTCGGTGGATGCCCGTCAAGCCGACCTGGGTATTGGCTATGGCTTGCCAGGTGAACACGCCGGGGTATTTCTGACCATGATCAAACCTGCAGTTTTCCCGGTCTGTTCGCCGGCGTACCTGGCGAAATTGCAGCGCGAAACCCTCCAGGTGCAGGACCTGCCAACCTGCGACCTGATCCACGTCGACGACGGTACCTGGTGGACCAGCTGGTTCGCGGCGCTGAAGTTAACGCTCAAGGTCAGGTCCAATGCCTCGCACATGAGCAACGACATTGCCTTGAACCTGGCCCGACGTGGGCATGGGATTGCTCTGGCGACCGATGTGCTGGTCAAGCATGAGCTGGCAGACGGCTCCCTGGTGCGCTGTACCGATGCGGCGGTCGCACTTGAAACCTATCAAGTACTGACACCGCAACAACCACTTTCGGAAGATGCCGTGTGGTTTATCGAGTGGTTGAATCAGGCCTTGCGCGAGGAGTTTCCCCACGCGGCCGTTGAACACGACTGAGCCGGAAAGCACGCTACTGCCCTGCTCTCTTATAAACTTAAAATATAACTCAACTAAATAACCATTTAGTTGAGTTATAAGTGACGAGCATAAAAAGGGCTTTGGTGGATAGCCACAGCCCCCCTGCTCCTCCTGTTTAGGGTGGCCTGGGCGCTACTGGAAATCGTTTTTTTACAATTCATAGCATTTTGACCTTTCTGCGCTAACGTCAAATAACAACGACAGTTATTCAAACCAAAAGAGCAGTCCCCTCTCGGGATCGCCAGGCGACCAATAGGTGTGAACGATCCGTATAAGCGGACCTAAACCAGACAAGGAAGCAGTGAATGAACAATGATTACGTGCAAGTACTCAAGCGAGCTGCGTGGACTTTGGTTTTCACTGGATTACCTGCCAGCATGGCCCTGGCAGCCCCCGGCAACTGTGCAACACTAGCCCCCCTACCCGCCGTCCTCGAAGTCGGTGAAGGCATGCAAACGGTGATGAGCTCGGATGTGGCCATCACTCGATTGGCTGTCGGCGATCCGAAAATCGCCGACGTGCACCTCAATGACAATAAAGACTTCCTGGTGACCGGTATTGCCCCCGGCGCTACCAGCCTGATGGTCTGGACCGCATGTTCCAGCTCACCTCGCCAGAGCATGGTGTTTGTCCAGGGCAAAGGGGCCGGTTCGCTGGTGAGCACGGTGATGCCGCCCTCGGAAGACCCAACGCTGCCCAGCCAGGTACAGACCGATATCCGCTTTGTCGAGGTCAGCCGTACCAAATTGAAAGAGGCCAGCACGTCGATCTTCGGCAAAGGCGGCAGTTTCCTGTTTGGCTCCCCCGGCACCGTCCCTCTGGTGACCGTGTCGCCCGGCCAGCTTGGCAACACGGCAGCCCGTATCCCGCTGGATAATGGCAGTTTCAATATCGGCTTCGGTGGCGGCAACGTGCTTGGCTTGATCAACGCGCTCGAAGGCAGTGGCTTTGCCTACACCCTGGCGCGTCCGAGCCTGGTGGCGTTGAGTGGTCAGAGTGCGAGTTTCCTGGCCGGCGGCGAGATACCTATCCCGGTACCCAGCAGTGGCAGCGACACGGTCACCATTGAATACAAAGAGTTCGGGATTCGCCTGACCCTGACGCCAACCATCATTGGCCGCGATCGCATCGCCTTGAAGGTGGCACCGGAAGTCAGTGAACTCGACTATGAAAACGGCGTGAGGATCCAGGACTTTATCGTTCCCGGGTTGAGGGTGCGCCGCACTGACACCAGTATTTCCCTGGCTGACGGTGAGAGCTTCGTGATCAGCGGCTTGATCAGTTCGACCAACACCTCATCGGTGAGCAAGTTCCCTGGCCTGGGCGACGTTCCGATTCTTGGGGCGTTCTTTCGCGACTCCACCATCAGCCGCGAGGAAAAGGAGCTGCTGATGATCGTGACCCCGCGCCTGGTACAACCGCTGGCGGCGGGTGCCCGACTGCCTACATTGCCGGGTGAAAAACTGCGTAATTACGACCCGAACTGGTTCCGTATGTATTTCCTCGAAGACGGTAACTTCGACAAGCTCAGCGGCTTGTCGAAATGAGCACCAGGACATTGCAGGAGCACAGCATGAAGACAATGATTGCGGCGTTGGGACTGGTGATGCTCAGCGGCTGCGCTACCGATGGAGGCGCACGATGGTCGGGCATGGGCTCGGCCTCGTGCGCCAAGCCGAGCCCGGATCAGGAGCTGTCGCTGAGCATGGCCGATGACATGATCAGTGACGGCAAGTTGCACGCAGGCTTGGCCAATCTGCAAAACCTGCCGCCTGACCTCGCGGCCGTGCGCCTGCGCAAGGCCAAGATCTACCGCATGCTTGGGCAAAACGAGGCCGAGCCGTTGTACCGCAGTTTGCTGGGGACTTGCCTCGCCGCCGAAGGGGAACACGGCCTGGGCCAGTTGGCCGCCGCGCACACCGACACCGAGCAGGCGCTAAAGCACTTGCAGCGGGCCGCGCAACTGTCCCCCACTGACGAGAAAATTCGCAACGACCTGGGCGTGGTCTACCTCAAGCAACTGAAACTCAAAGAGGCACGTTTCGAGTTCATTACCGCCATGGAATTGAAGCAGTCCGATCAGTTGGCGGCCGTCAACCTGGTGACCTTGCTGATTTATCAAGGCAACTGGAAGCAAGCCTCGGAGTTGGTCAGTCGCATGGGCTTGAGCCCCGAGCAAGTCAGCGAAGCCCAGGTACGCGCCGAAAAACTCAAAAGTTCGGCCAAGGCCGTAGCAGTACCCAGTGATCGGGTAGCAACGGTGCTCGATCCGTCGCCATCCGGTGTCAATCCGCCAACAACGCAGAGGTAGTGATGAAACAGAACATACTCAGCTGCCTGGGACTGTTGCTTCTTCCGCTCGCCGCCCAGGCCATCGAACCCGGTCCTTCATCGCCACAACAGCAGGAAACCGAAGCCTGGTTACTGCTGCAGTCTCGCGGTCAGGCCGCTTCGCCTATCCGGCAAACAGCCGCGGCCAGCGAGCGCGACCTGAGCCTGCAACGCTGGCTGGAGAGTTACAAACATCCCATCCCTCCGTTCTACAAGGAGTACTCCGGCGGACAGAGGAAGTAACCCTTAACAGCAATGGGGCCTCTGCCTCCAGCGGGTTTACCCGCTGGAGGCAGAGGCCCCATGTCGTTGAGGCTTGCCCGCCTCTGCTTACAGCTTTCCGAAGACCTTGAACACGCCAATGATTGCTGGGCCGA